>CAXSIG010000347.1:0-6286 GCA_964237255.1 uncultured Bryobacteraceae bacterium | reverse complement strand
CCACGCTACGGCCTTTTCCGGCGGCTCCGCCCCGCGCGGCATTTTCACGAAGAACCCACATTTCAATCTTCCCGGCCTTTCCACCGGCCCCAGTTCCGTCTTTGTTCCCTCCGGCGGCACGCAGAACGGATTACAGGCAACGCTCGGAATCGGCTATCGCTTCGGTTATCGCGAGGCTCCACCTGCTCCGGTTGCAGCACCTCCGCCGCCGCCCCCCCTTCCTCGCGATTTCAATGTTTCTCTCAGCGCCAGCCCGGCGGAAGTTTGTGCGGGTGAAAGCGTGACGGTTACAGCGAATTCCAGCGTTCCCGGCGCGACGTTGGCTTGGACAGCCGGCGGAAGCGCGGTCAGCGGCACCACTACCTATCAGTTCACCCCGACCGCGACCACCACAGTCTCCGTTACGGCTCGCTCACAGGGTTATAACGATTCCACCGCCAGCACCACGGTAAACGTGAAACCTTATGTCGCTCCCAACGGCAACGTAACGGCCAACCCATCTTCGTTGACCGTAGGTCAAAGCAGCCAGTTGTCATCAAACTTTACCGGCCAATGCGGCGGCACCATCAAGCCCGCTACTTATACAGCTTCCGAAGGCACGGTTAACGGCAGCACGTTCGATTCGACCAGCGTCCAGTTCGACGCCGCGAACACCGACGAGCAGACCAAGAGCGTAACCATCACCGCTACGGCGACCGACGACAAGGGCAGCGGCACCGCCACCACGACCGTCACAGTGCGCAAACCCGCCAACGCCAAGTTCACCCGCCTGCCGGACCTGATCTTCGCGCCGAATTCTTCTCGCGTTAATAACTGCGGCAAGCGCTTGTTGCTGGAACAGTTGAAGACTTACCTAGATAAGGACCCGACCGGTCGTGTTGTGTTTGTTGGACATACCGTTGACCGTGAACGGGGTAAGGGACTCGATCAGCAGCGTGCTCTGAACGCCGCAGCCGTAATCAGCGGCGGCAAAGGCATCTGCCTCAAGTTCGCCCCCACTCAGATCCTGATCGACGCCGAAGGCACCAAGCAGAACGGTGTCGATTACCAGCCGTACTTCTGCGGAACTTCGACCAGTCCGAAGACTCAGGAACGCGGTGGATCAGCGGTCAACGCGAGCGCCAAGAATGCGCAATACCGCCGTGTCGAAGTTTACTTCGTCCCGACCAACGCGCAGCTTCCGCCGTCCGTCACGAACTACAAAGACGCGACGAGTCTAAGCGTGCAGAAACTCGGTTGCCCGAAGTAACGCAATCGTAGCTGAAAAAAGAAAGGCCGGCCCGAGAGGGCCGGCCTTTTTGCGTATAAAATCGTCTAAATGAGCGATGCATTAGAAATAGGAAAGAAGTTGGTCGAACTGTGCCGGGAAGGCAAGTTCGCAGAAGCAACAAGCACGCTGTACAGCAACGACATCGTCAGCATCGAAGCCATGAGTGGCGGCGACATGCCGGCGAAGATGGAAGGGTTGGACGCGATCAAGAAGAAGGGCGAATGGTGGGTCAACAATCACGAAGTCCACGGCTCGCAGATCGATGGTCCGTTTCCGCATGGTGACCGATTCATTGTCCGATTCCTGTTCGACGTCACCCCGAAAGCGGGACCGATGGCCGGAAAGCGAATGAAGATGGACGAAGCCGGTCTTTACACTGTGAAAGACGGGAAAGTCACATTAGAAGAGTTCTTCTATTCCAGGGGCGGCTAAACCGTCACCAGAGGTAATCCTTCGCGATTTCCCTCTTGGCATACCCATCCAGCACATGCACCACCCGGATTTTCTTTAGCGTCACGGGGGACAACTGCCCGATGGGGATGTAGACAATCGTGCGGTCGAATTTTGCCGCGATTGAGCGAAATGCCGATCGCGGCGGTTTGGCCGCTACATACACCACGTAACGTTCAACCGAATAATCGAGCGCCGCCAGCAGGAGTCGTTCGGCTTTATTTTCCGCAAAGTCGTAGTCCGGGTCATGCCACACATCGTACATCCGGCGAGCGGGCAGGCTCATTAGAAACCCACCGTATTCCCCCCGCCCAATCCCCGGTCCCACTAAATTCTCGAACGGGAATGTTGAATAGAAAGCCATGTCGCTTTCGTTCTGATGCTCGCCAAGCCAAGTGGTCATGTAAGTATAGCGACCAGTGGGATCCTCATCGAAGATGACAACCACGCTACCGACATCGCCTGAGATTTTTCCATTTTGCTTCACGAAAATCTTTCCGCCGTGCCAATTGCGGATCGTCTCGCGCAGGTCGATTCCATCGAGCAGGGAAGTGGTGAACTCTTCCGTTCGGGACCGCTCTTCGGACAAGATGCTCTTACCCTTCTTCTTGAGGTACCGCCCGTAGTTTTCGATGACCAGATCTTCAGGCGGGTAAGAGCAGATGCTGTCCCCATTCAACTCCTGCGCCCACTCACCGGGAACTTTCTCTTTCTTTCGAGCGCGCAAACCCAAAGGCCGCATTCGCCGTTTCGCGCTGGGCAACCGGCGGCGCAGCCTCATGCGTTTGGTATCCAGCCACACCTCTTCCGCGGTTAAATGCGCGGTCGGTAGATCGCTGGTTGCTTTCTGCGGAGGATACTCGCCCGAAGCCTCCCAAACCTCCCAAGCGTAGTTATCGTCCACCACAGATCGGGCGGTTAGGGTCAGATCGAACAAGGAGGCCGCCAGTTCATGATTCACGTGGGCCAGGTTGCGCGCATAGCGCATCATCGTTCGTCGCTGCCACGCTTGTACCCGCTCGCCTGCATTGGTTTCATGACGCTTCTCGGCTTCACGAAACAACGCGACCTGTTCGTGTTTTCGATCAACCATGTGTTTCCCATTGCGAAACAACTCGTAACGGGCGGAAAGGGCGGGGTACTCCTGTAAAATCTCGCCTAAACAATCGGGATGCGGATTCAGCAGTTCAATTCCTTCCCGCCGCTCGCGCGTCATCGGCTGTGCTTGCGGCCGTTCCATGGAGTCGAGCACTGGGTCCAACAAGTTGAGCGATAGCACAACCAATACATTCGCCAGAGGATCGCATCCTTGTAGTTTCCACGCGATTCCATCAGCGTGGCGCTCAATGTCCGCCGTCCTTTCCTGCGGAAACAAGCGGTAGCTCTCGATGTATTGCTCGATCGATATGCTCCGTAGCGCGTAAGAATCCGGATAACTGTCCGGCAAGTGGGGCCGATGCCCGGAATCGGGATCGGTAAATATTACCTGCGCTCCGATTTGTATAGCGGTCCGGATTGCTTCGGTAAATGGATCGGCCGGTTCCACGGGAACATACACCGCTTCGTCGGGATCGTCGCCGTCAGGATAAAGAATTACCGAGATCTCCGGCAAACGGCGCACGGCTCGCAGCCAAACGTTACGTAGAGTAACGGGCAGTTCCAGCGCGACTACCTTTGGCGATTCACGCAGAATCGCTTTTCTCACCTCGGTAGCAAACTCAAGCCGGCCGGGGACCACGGGGAAATACAGAAAGCGCCCGCGTCGAAGGCTGGAGAAATCAGGAAGCGGCGGGAGATCCGGATCGGGCATATCGCAACGCCTCCTCACCCAGTACTTCCATCACCGCGGTCTCAAGCGCAGTCCGCTCATGCTTCGGGTCAGTAGCCAGGCTCCGCAGCTTGATAGCGAACCGTCCGATGTTGATGCCGTCCCGAACACTGTACCGTTCGTCTGCGGCATGTGCCTGCTGCAGAAAATCGGAGACATATTTCAGAACGCGTTCTTCGGCGAACGGCAGGTTCTCGCGCAAGATCATGAGTTCCTCTTCGCGCTCGGGGAAATCGATCAGGATTTGCGGCTGCAAGCGCGAATGAATATATTCCGGCAACTCGAACGTGGAAGCATCGTCGTTCATCGTGGTGACCAGGCGGAAGTTCGGATGAGCTTTGATCTTGATTCCCGCGACTACCGATTCCACGTAGCGCCGATTATCGAGCAAAGGCGCGAGTGACGCCCAACTCTTCTCGCTCATCCGGTTGCCTTCATCCAAAATGACGATCCCACCCAAAATCATCGCCGTAACCAACGCGCTCGCAACGTAGCGCAACTTGCCCGCGCCTTCGATCACCGGAGTTACCAGCAAGTCCTCGGGCCGCGTGTCGAGCGTTGCCTGCATGATGAACACATCGCGGCCCATGCGTTTCGCAGCCGCGTAGGCGAGCGTGGTCTTACCGACGCCCGGCTTCCCAAGCAGCCGTGGACTCATGGGATAATCCTGCTCATTCACCACCAGCCATGCTGCTAGCAGTTGCCGCATCAACTCTTCTTGTCCTACCCAACGGACAGGTAATACATCCGGATGCGCCAGGTGGAGCGTGACGCCATCGATCTCAACGGTCATGAAGCCCTATTGTCGCAAACTGGCTTTCCGCCACTCAGTGACGTGAGGAGTATAAAGAGCCTCAAACGAAGGCGCGATACCGGCGTTGGGAATCGGATTCAGGCGAAGCAACTGCGCCGCTTCGGCCTTGCGTCCCGTTTCCAGTAACGCCCATCCGTAAAGATACATCGGTGTCGAATCGGATGCAGGCGTCAAACGATATACCTGCTCCAGGTCCGGAACCGCGTCAGTGAAGCGTCCGGCAAGAAGTAGGGCGAGACCAACGGCTAAATGTCGAACTGTGGCTGCTCCGTTTCCGCCAAATGTGGTTGAGGCACGTTGCTGCCATTCGGCTGTGCTGGCAGGCGGCTGAGCCAGAAAGCGAGCCACCGCCGCGATCAAAAAAGTGTTCTGGCCTTTTAATCGTAAAGCTTGGTCGCCCAACCGTGCGGCCTGTGCGTTGCTATGCGCGATCACCGCCCAAATAGTCGCCTGGGTGTAAGCGACCGATTTCAATTCGGGCTGTGTAGCTGAATCCGCGAAGCGCGCCATCGCCGTAATACCGTCGCTTTGCCGCCCTGTTAGATACAGCATTTCCGCTTCACGGTAACCGGCTGTGGGATTTGCGCCCTTACGCAAATCTTCAATATGACGTGCCATGATCGCCGAAGCGCCGGCCAGGTCGCCCGATTGTAACCGCGCGTTCGCGGCTTTCCAAGGTGTGGCGGCATAATCCCGCTCTGCTTCGGCAAAGTGTCCGAAAGCGAGTTCCACGTCGCCTTGCGTATCTAGCGTGTTGGGATCGTTGGGGGCCAGCCTCTTGTAATCGGCTGCGGCGGTCCGCGCTTCGGACTCGTTGCCGGTGTACAGAGCGGCATAGGTCAGCAAGTTCCGAAGATTCGCGTCGTTGGGCGTTATTGCAATAGCTTCCCGGTAATGCTTCGCGGCTTCCGCGGGGTTCCTTGCCGACATCTCTAAGTCCGCCAGCGTACGCAAAGCTTGCACGCTATTTCCGTCCAGAGCCGCAAGTTCCGAAAGCGCGGCAGCCCGCTCCTTCGGATCGCGATGGAAATTAGCGCCTTCCAGGCGCAGGTAAGCCCGGTCTTCTTTTGAGAAGGTCGCCGCCTGTGCCGATGCTTTTGCCATCGTCTGCTCCGCATCCCTCGGGTCCGTTCGAAGAAGACCGAGATAAGCGGGTCCGAACTTCGGGTCCTTTTCTATAGCGACTTCATAGCTCACCGCCGCAGCCGATCCCGAGGTGTCCGAAGCGTTCGCATAATCGCGTAATGCCGGACTCGTCGCATTAAGGGAGGAGGAATCCTCGGGGGCCCCGAATCGTTTCGCCACTTCCGCGACCACGGAGCCCAGCGATCCATTTACCGTAACCGGGTCGGACTGTTTGCCCGTGGCAGTGTCCTCAGTACCGACGGTGACTCGAAGCGCACCATTGAGGTTTGTGTAGTAACCGGTTATCAGCCGGTTAGCTCCCGAGTGAATCGCTAGCAAGCGCTCAGAGGAAATCCCCGGAGCCACGGCTCGGGCGCGCGGCATGTCATCGGCGCGAAATCTTCGCTTCAGCAATTCGCTAAGAGCCCGCCCTATCCAATCGCTATCTGGGTCTCCCAAATTCTCAAACCGGAGAACGGCGACTCGCGGCCGAGTTGTTTTCTTAGCTTCTTTACAACCCGCAAGCAATAGTAGAAAGCAGAGGGCGGTTCTACAATACACGCGGTTCCGATGCGATTAACTGCTTGAACTCCGGCAAGGTTTGTAAGGAGGCGAATTCGGACTCTTCCACAAACTTGCGACGTTCCGTAAAGCCTTCTTCCAGCGCCTTTCGAATGTAAAGCAAAGCGCGTTCCTGCTGCCCGGCCTGAGCATAGGTTTTCGCCATGTAGTAATGAAACTTGGCGCGCTCTGTATAGGTTCGCTCCTGCAGCATGGAGCCGAAATGGCTATGTCGCTC
>CAXSIG010000346.1:0-6289 GCA_964237255.1 uncultured Bryobacteraceae bacterium | reverse complement strand
AAGCCTCGCATGTCTGGGAACGCGGAACGAAGGTCCTTGGCCAACCGTTCGATCACCTTGGTTCCCCACCCTTCCTCTTGTTGACGAGCGAGGATCTCCTTTCCTATTCCCCAGTACAGCAGAACCAGCTCACGATTAACGGCCAGCGCCGCTTTAACTTGGGCACTTTGGATGCGCTCCTTGATGCTGGCCAGAAGCGCGGCATAAGTCTGGACACGTGGAGTCTTTTCTTCCATCGGCTTCTTCTGTCGTACCAGATCGCGAGCGGACGTGATTGCTGTGACGGCCCGATTTGTCGCAACTCACATCAAACTCGCCAATCTCGATTATTTAATCCCTACGGTTATTTGCTGCGGCCGGGCGAGGGGACGAATTGTCGGGCCACGGGGTGCCCAGCTTAAATCGAAGCCGAAATCTCACTTCATATGTCTGGTCGGCGTGCGAAACAAAATCCTGGTTCATGCGCGCTCAGCATTGGAAGGCTGCAAGCAAGCTGTGACAACCCACCAGCACTAGTCCGCATTTACTTCTATTCCCAACCGGTCGCAGGGGGCGTCGGTGAGGGACTGACGGAGGCCTAAGTAGCGCTTGGTCGTTAAAATCGACTCGTGGCCGAGAGACAACTGGATCTGTTCGAGGGGCGAGCGACTGCGGTGGGCGAGTTGGGCGAAAGTGCGGCGGAGGTCGTGGGGGCGATGTGCAGCCCAAGTTGTTCGGCATGCCCTCTCACAATTAAATACACGGCCAGGGTAAACCGTCGCCCTCGACTTCCCCGCCCTGCGTCACGGCGCGGAATAATCGTCCACCCAAAGTGCCGCCCGCTTCCGTCCATAAATCGATGCGGGCTTTGGTCCAACCGGGCATGGGAACCCTGCGGAGACGGTTTCCCTTCCCTCGATGTCAACCAAGACCATCAACAACTTAAGTTGTGCTGCTGCCGACGGCAAATGCTCCGGCTCTTTACAGCACTTGGGTGCTGGTGATCAATGAAGTTGTTTAGAGTCCGCTCCCACTTTTTTCCAAAACAGTATTGCCTCTTCTTTTGGCATGACCGGATCACCTGACGCGGTAAAGACGTTCAGATCGGCACTGCCACTTTCATTCATATCTTCGGTCAAAGCGACTTTCGGAACACTTTGGCAGGTTAGTAAAATGGGAGGATCGATCAAGATTGCGGCG
This sequence comes from uncultured Bryobacteraceae bacterium, assembly GCA_964237255.1. Classification (GTDB taxonomy): domain Bacteria; phylum Acidobacteriota; class Terriglobia; order Bryobacterales; family Bryobacteraceae; genus JALYXI01. The sequence continues at coordinate 5,110 of CAXSIG010000346.1, read as the reverse complement.
AAAAAGTTGTGAAGTTCCGAGTGGCCAAAGCAGCCAAGGACGCCATCGTTCCTCCAAAGACCAAGAAAGCTTGATGGCTTACATCAGTTTGTAGAACCTCAAAGCGACAGTCAAAACGAAACAGAAAGCAGTAGAAATCAATGCGGAACTGGCCGAGGCCGCGATTCTGGGTTTAGAGATGAAGCGCCGAGAACTAGACGAGTTGCGTTTGATCGCATCCTCGGGAACAGATAGTTTTTCTCAGGTTGTCACGACAAGAAAAGTACGGCGCCCGTTTAGCGCGGCATCACGATGGCCGAGGCGCAACGTAAAAGATGGGCTGCAATTCGAGAGAACTCGGGAGCCCAATCTAAGCGATCTAGCAAAAGCCACATACCCACAAAAAAATAGGAACTAATGAGAGACGGGGGCGAGTGGCTCCACAACTCGACAAAAGTACAACCACTAATCATATAGCTCCTGAAGACGAAACCGGCTTTAAGAGTTGTACTGACGAAGGCCAAGTACTGCGGTTACAATTTGTTTACCGATGCGGAATCATTTCGTTACGCTTGACCGTGCGGCTTGCGACCTGTGCGTGCATATCGGGACAATGCGCCGGTGGGTGCGGGAAGGCAGGATTCCGGCGAAGAAAATAGGCTCTGGCCAATTGCTTGTCGAGCCGCTCGATTCGATCCTGAATCTCAGCGAGCTTAGCCTGCTCGTTCTTCAGCTGATGTCGAGGGCAGCCATTTTACGAATGACTTCCATTTCGTTTGAACGGAAGACAAAATGGTCGGCGCTTGAAATCCGGACAACGCGAGCCGCGGATACGCCAGCCTGAAAAGCATCGGCTTTGGCTGATGTAGTTGCGCGATCGTTCTCAATCACAACAGCTCTCGCGTTCGGGTACTTCCGTCCAGAGAATTTTCTATGCGACGCCTGCTGTATTGGATGGGGGTTCTGCATAGAACGAATGCGCCTGCTCGATCTTTGGATCGCCGCGGTTTTGAAATCCGGCGAGTGCCTAGCTCAACGCGCGTGCTCGGGTTCAGGAGATTTAAGCTGGATCGAGAATTATGATCTGGCGATAGCGCAAGTGAAGACTTGTCACCAGTCCTTCACAGCGCACGTCGAATCACACGGTTGTTAAGCAGGTCGCATGCATGAGCTCATAACCGTGAATCACGTTTCGAGACTCGAGTAATTGATCGTAAATTAATGTGCATTCCTGCAACGCTTTTGAACGATTCGTAGCAGTTAAATTTTCAAGGCTACGAACCTTCTCCTTATGCTGGACCAGCACATTTTGCGCCCGGTTGCGGAATCCGGGGCATGTGAATATTCATTCCGGGGTGATGTGAATACGGATTCCGGAGTGATGTGAATATCGATTCCGGGGCCAAACGGGGAGGAAAACAGGCCCAGCCCGGAATGAATATTCACATCCCCGGAATTGTTTTATGAAGAGAAGTTAATCGAAGTAGAGCGGCGCTGGACAACGCCGGGTGAGAGGCACCTCCACTGAAAGGTGGAGGGAGCGGATTGCCCCAGAAGAGGTTGTCTATGTAATGTGCCCGCCATCGTTATGTGGCCGGACCACGGCGCCAGCCCACCTTGCGTGGCAAACTCTCCTTCCTTTGGGCACATAACATCAGACCGGTCTGGGCGATGATCTCCATCAATGGTCTTTAGAAAGGAGATTATTGTGCTCAACCGCTATTTCATACGTCCGACAACTGTCGATCGAATTCGCTCATCTTGGATCGGCGAATCGATCGAGCGATACGTTGCGTGGCTCGCCGAGCAAAACTACGCCGCTCGAAATGTTTTCTTCCGGGTGCCAGTCCTGGTCCACTTCGGAGAGTTTGCCAGAAAATCAGGAGCCACCAAATTAGACGAACTGCCGACCCGCATCGAGCCGTTTGTCGCCGACTGGCTGAATCATCGGAAGCAGGGATACTCAGAATCCGATTGCAGGATCGCCGCTCGAGAGGTTCGCAACCCGATCCATCAGTTACTCCGTTTGATCGTTCCGGACTACGGAGGAGATTTTGAAGGCAAGGCAGATCCCTTCGTCGAGGTAGTTCCTGGGTTCTTCGAGTTTCTTCGTCAGGAACGGGGGTTACGTGAAACCACTTTGGTTCAGTACCGGCATTATCTTCAACTGCTGCAGGATCACCTGCAAGGCGTCGGTCGGCCTTTGCTGCCTAATCTGCCGCCGGCCGTTATTAGTGCATTTATCGCCAAGAGCGGGGATGGACGTGAAAAGCGTTCCGTGCAGAGCCTATGCAGCATCCTGAAAGTGTTCTTTCGCTATCTCTACCGCGTGAATCTGATGGCGCTCGACTTGGGCAAGATCATCGAATCGCCGCGGCATTACCGTATGTCGAACTTGCCGCGGTCGATTGCCTGGAATGAAGTCGAGGGAATGCTCCTGAAGGTTGACCGGCGCAGTGCGGTAGGAAAGCGCGACTACGCTACACTCCTGCTGTTGGTGACGTATGGGCTCCGCGCTCGAGAAATCGCCGCGTTGACTCTGGACGACATCGACTGGAAGCGCGACCGCATTGATATTCGCGGACGCAAAGCAGGACACTCGACCGCCTACCCTTTGGACCCATCGGTAGGCGAGGCGATCCTCGATTATCTGAAACAAGGTCGCCCCAAAATTAGCATGAGAGCACTATTTATCGGAGCCTACGCGCCATACGTGCCGCTCTCATACGTGGCCGTTTCGTTGCGGGCGAAGTTGTACCTCCGCAAAGCTGGTATCAACGTGTCGCGGCCGGGTTCGCATACGCTCAGGCACACATGTGTGCAGCGCCTAGTTGATGCCGGATTCTCGCTCAAAATCATCGGAGACTTCATCGGACATCGAACTCCGGATGCCACAAAGATATATGCCAAGGTGAACATCGCAGCTCTTCGCCTAGTTGCTCTGGGAAACGGCGAGGAGGTTCTATGAACAGCAACACGAGAGGCCCTTTGGCGGACAGCATAGATCTCTACCTCGCGCACAAGCGTTCCCTGGGAAAGCAGTTGGCAAAAGTCGGACAGATGCTCTTTCTGCTTGACGATTATTTACTCAAGCAACACGTTGCGGCGCCTCCCCAGATCACGCCATCGCATGTCGATGGTTTCGTAGCCTCCCGGCCACGTCATTCTTCGCGCAGCCACAACAGCCTCCTCGGGGCACTCCGAGGAATATTCGGTTGGATGGTGGTCCACGAAGCGTTATCAGTGTCGCCGATGCGTTGTAAGTCCCGGCAAGTCACACCAACCCGGCGGCCATTCCTCTTCAACCCTGAGCAGGCTCGCCGTCTTCTCGAAGTAGCTGGACAACTGCCCAGCACTCCGCGCGCACCATCTCGCGGCGAAATCTACAAAATGATATTCACGCTGCTGTACGGGTTGGGGCTCCGCGTCGGAGAGGTGTCGCGGTTGTGCGAGAAGGACATCGATCTGGATAGTCAGCTTTTGATCATTCGGCAGACAAAGTTTGGAAAGGATCGTTTGGTGCCCTTCGGTCCGAAGATGGCCAACGCGATCACAGGTTTTTTGCAGCGAGAACAATCACGATCTGGACCGATTTCTCCTGACGGCCCGGTATTCTCTTTTGGCAGGAAAAAGCGAACAACGATTGGACCCAACGTCATCAGTTGGACATTCCATGAGCTGCTACCTGCACTTCAACTCAAGATCCCGCCCGGTGAGGCATCGCCGCACCTCCATTGCCTTCGACATTCGTTTGCCGTCGGTACGCTCCTGCGTTGGTATCGCGAGGGGGTCGACCCTATGGCGCGCCTGTTTGATCTATCCACGTTTCTGGGCCATGTCAGCCCATCCTCGACGGCGGTTTACCTGACCATTACGACAGAACTGCTGGAATGCGCCAATAGCCGTTTCGCTGAATTCGCGGTGAACAGTCGGAAGGAGAGCATCCGATGAGCCTCGGTACACCGACCCTTGGCTCGATCCTGGCCTCGTTCTTTAACGACTACCTGAAACTTCAAAGGGGACTTCGACCAAACTCGATTACGAGTTACGCGGATGCAATGCGACTGTTATTGCAATTCGCTGCGGCGAACGGCAAGAAGAGGATCACACAACTTGGTCTCGACGATCTTGATGCTGACCTCGTGTCCCAGTTCTTAAACTCACTTGGTGAATGCCGAAGCAACGCGGCCCAGTCCCGCAACCAACGATTAGCGGCATTGCGCACCTTCTTCGAATACGTCGCCCAGCGATTTCCGGACCGCCTTGGACAGGCTCAGAAGGTCGCAGCTATTCCGAGAAAGCGCGCGCAGCCGCCGGAAACGATCTTCCTTGAACGCGATGAGATCGAAGGCACGTTGGCGAGATTGCCGGCAGACGGACGCAACGCCTTGCGTGACCGCACTCTCCTGCTCTTCCTCTACAACACGGGAGCCCGTGTACAGGAAGCGGCAGACCTGCGGGCAACTGATATCCATTTCACGCCGACACCGCGTGCGCACCTTCACGGGAAGGGCGACAAATGGCGAGTCTGCCCGCTTTGGGAAGAGACAGCCACCTTGCTCAACAAACTGACGACAGTATCAGGTCCCATAAGCACACTGGACCGGCCGGTCTTCACCGGCGCGACAGATGCTGCTTTAACCCGGTTCGGCATCTACAAAATCATTCGTCGCTATACAACGCAAGTAATCAAAAAGAGAGCGAATGGCCAACTGAGACCGATATCTCCCCACGTCTGGAGACACAGCACTGCGGTTCACCTCCTGGAGGCTGGCGTCGAGGTAAATGTCATTCGCGCCTGGCTGGGCCATGCAAGCCTAGAAACAACCAATCGCTACGCCGAAATCACCCTCCGCACCAAGCGAGCAGCTTTGGAAAAATGCGCGCTTCCGATTGGTACAGACGAAAAGATTCCTCGAAAGCCCGCATGGCAGACCGACGACGCCTTGCTCAAGTGGCTGCAAGCCCTCTGACGTTATGTGCCCGGAAATAGCTCAGCTCTTTGTGGAATCAGAGCCGTCCAGTCGGTCGGTCACATAACAATGCCGGGCACATTACATAGATTATCTTTCCGGGAACATAATCTATGCGAAAGATCAAAGAGGTTTTACGTCTACGGTTTGGCCTGGGA
>CAXSIG010000345.1:5474-6292 GCA_964237255.1 uncultured Bryobacteraceae bacterium | reverse complement strand
ATTGGCACTGTTCGATGCCGGGCGGTCCGGTTTGAAACAGTTGTTGACGGCCGCGGGTTCGCAAGCAGGCGAGCAACCGCAGGGACAACTGCTTGCTCTCTTGGCCGGAGTTGTATCGGCTGCCGATACGGAAGCACAGGACCGCTTAGTAACGGACATGCAGCACATCCTGGAAGCGCAGCGCATCCTATCGCTCGACACTATTTTCCTGCTGGCCGATAATCTGGAGAAAGTTTCGAAAGGCGAGAAGCTGAACGCGGCACTTGCGGCCAAGCTGGCAGCGCGCGTCGGCGACATTCAATTGCCGCGGGCATCGCTTTCAGGCGCGGAGAAGAACGCGCTGGCCTTCGGGTACTGGACCGAGCGCCACATCGAGAACGAACGCAAGCTGAACATGCGCGCGCTGATCGATAAGGCGCAAAACAATCCGGAGAAGCTCAAAGATCTAAGGGGATCATTGGCGCCGTTCCTGCGGGACACGATCGTAGCTTATAACTACATTCACTATGCGCCGCCTGGAGCGCAGATCTTATATACGAACCCGCTGTTTGTACGCGGGCACGATTTCATCGGCATGCAAGGCGCCTCGCATACCTGGAAGCAAACCGAGATGTTGGGAACCGGATGGCCGTCGAACGGCGGCGGACGCCTGACAGGGTCGCTGGCGAACCTGCCGTACGCGCTGGCGGAAGCGGAACAAAACTTTCTGATCCCCGCGCAGACGCAGGCTTTGATCTGGGGAGACTTGGTGCCGCAGATGATTCTGAGCGCCAAAATCCCTCGCTGGTGGAGGGTGACTCCGGCGCAGGTGCATTGGG
>CAXSIG010000345.1:3030-5464 GCA_964237255.1 uncultured Bryobacteraceae bacterium | reverse complement strand
TAATAGTGGTCTGAACGTCTCTGGAGCGTTTCTGAGTTCCACATATGGTCGGCCGCCTTATGCCACGCTTGCGGGCGTAATGCCGGCGATTCAGAGGGCACGAGCGCAGATGGAATACGGAAAATCGTTGTTGGCCGAATCGTCGCTCGACGCCAAGCTTCGCGAGCGTTGCATGGCGGCGTTGGACCTGCAAGCCGCTCCCGCGCGGCGTATGGTTGTGGAGCGCGATCTGGAAGCGGGCGATGTGAAGGCTGCAATCGAACACACAACGCCTGCCGAACTGTATGGGATGGCGACAGAGATTTCGCTACAAACGCCGGGCGCGGAAATTGCGCGATTGACGCGGGAGAGTGGCGACTTTGTAAATGATCGCGCAATCTCGGCGGCATTCGGCACGCCGAAGCCTACTCTTGCCAATACATATCGGCCGGAGTTGCTGAAGCTACGCACGTTCCCCACGTTGATGGGCTATTCGAGCCGGATCATGGCGGAATCGTGGGAGTCGAACACTCTGTATTGGGCGGCGCTGGCGGACCAGATGCATATCGCGCCTTCGCAGTTAAACGTGCTGATTCCGGAGTGGACGCAGAAAGTGGTCGAGCGGATCTTCGCTTCGCATCTGGAAGATTGGCCGGCGCTGTTGAAGTCGCTGCGAACCGTAGGGGACGATGTACGAGCGGAAGCGGCGCAGCCGGATAAGGCGAAAGCGGGCGGAATCGAATAATGATGACTCGACGGGCATTTCACGCCCTTGTATCAGCTGGCGCCGGCGGCGTGCTGTTGAACGCGCAGGAAAAATCAACGGTCTTCAAGAGCAAAGTAGACCTGGTGGTGCTGACGTTCACCGTGACCGACAGCAAGAATCACTACATCACCAGCTTGAAGCCGACCGATATCAAGATCACGGAAGACGGTATCGTCCAGAAGCTTTCCACGTTTGCGGAGGGAAGCAAGCCGCCCATGGAAGTGATGGCGGACGGGTCGCTGCGCCCGTTGGCGAAAGGCGAAGAGATGCCGGGCGGCAAGCCTGGTCTGGATTCGCCGGATGCGTTCGTAGGAACGAATGTGTTCGTTCTTTTCGATACCAGCAACTTCATGTACAAGCAGTTCGTGTATGCCGAAGATGCCATTGCCGATTTCGTTCGCGGCTTGGACCGTGCGGACTCAGTGGCGGTGTATACGTTCAGCCGGAATTTGTCCCGCGCCGCGCCGCTCACTCGCGACCGCGCGAACGCAATTGTCGGGCTTCGGAAGGCAGTGGCCGGAGATGATACTGCGCTCTATAACGGTCTGTTACTAGCCTTGCGCGATGCAGCAAAGATTCCGGGCCGCAAGGTAGTGATCGTGTTTTCGAACGGTCCCGATAACGCGAGTATGGTGGCTCCGGACGATGTTCGGGCTGTGGCGGAAGACGAGGGGATTCCGATCTACGTCATTTCTACGAACGACGTGAATAAGGATTCGATTTCGAGTAGCGTCTTCCGGCGGATTACGTCACGCACGGGCGGAAAAGCATATTGGGCCAAGACTTGGCAGAAGCAGGTAGAGGCTTTCGAAAATATCCGCGAAGACTTGGGCAACCTGTATACGGTGACGTATTATCCGGCGGCTAATCCTAACGAGGCGTTTCGGAAGATCGGCGTGGATATCACGTCCGACCCCGGCAAGAAGTATCGGGTGCATGCGAGGCCGGGGTATCGGCCAAAGACATTTTGATGCGTTTCGCCGCGATTGTGTTTAGCGTTGCAGTGCTGCGGGCCGCCGACAGCGCCACGCCGCTTGAGGTGACACAGCAACTCTTCGACGCCGTGCTGCATAAGGATGCAGCGCGGGCGCAAGCGTTGTTCACCGCGGATGCTGTGCTTACTTCGGTGAAGGCGGACGGTTCTCCTTCGTCGACGCCAGCCACCAAGTGGGTGGAGCGCATGGCGGCGTCGAAAGACAAGTGGGAAGAGCGTATCTGGAATGTGAAGCAGATGGAGCAGGGAACTGTAGCGCACGTGTGGGCCGATTACGATTTCCATCTGGCTGGAAAGTTTAGTCATTGCGGCATCGATTCGTTCAGCTTGTTGAAGACTACGGCGGGCTGGAAGATTGCGTTTGTCGCAGATACGCGGGAAAAAGAAAAGTGCGCTCCGAGTCCGTTAGGGCCGCCGAAGTAGACGGGCCGCGTTGCTCGGTGGGTCGTAAAGAACTGTTCCGGTTCCATGTGGCTGTGGCATTGGACGCGGTTCAGACCGATCTCACTTAGTTGAAACGAACGAGCATCGAAGCGCTGAGTTCCGCCTCTAGACTTGATACCTCGCGCACTTCCTGCAGGACAGTTCCTCGTCTACTGCATAGCTTTTTGCGGGCACTCGCGAAGCAGATGAATGGGCAAGTCCGGCGTGACTTCGACTCGACAAGGACCAAACTGCCCGTACGGACTTGCGTT
>CAXSIG010000345.1:0-3020 GCA_964237255.1 uncultured Bryobacteraceae bacterium | reverse complement strand
GTGAGATCCCGCGTAACGCTCGGTGAACGTCAACGTCTTGGCTCCCCAACCGAATAGACGGTTTTAGCGAGGGCTAATCCATTGGACACAGGCGGGTTTACATCTAAGTTGTATTGCGCACACGCGACGCAAGCCATGAGAACCATGACGTAAACGGGCTTGCGCATGCTGGGTTCCATCTAGACGCCGCATTCCTGCGGCAGGTTCCCTTACCGGCCCAGACGCTCAGCGAACAGTCTCTCCGCAAGCCGCTTGGTCTCTTCCGTGGCGCGCCGATTCGCCGGATTCGATTGCTTCTTCTCGCTTGGATCGTCGTAGTTGTGTTCCGCTCCCGCAAATTCGACAAAGCTTAAATCTGTGCCGCCGCGTCGGGCCTTGTCGGCGATCGCTTTGCATCGTGCCGGCGACACCTCCGCGTCGGCTGCGGCGATCGCCATAGCCAAGTGCGCATAGGTTCGGTATTCGCCCGCAATCGCTTCCATTCCACAGCCGGGATATTCGGCCAACGCGACTCGGAAACCGGTTTCGGGTGTTGGGTCCGCAATACCCGGAGGATGCCGCTTCATGGTGACCAGCACCGTCATCGCGCCATTCGACCAACCCTGGACGCCGACCCGCTCCGGAAAGACGTCCTTCCGTCCGCGCAAATAGCGCAGCGCTCCGTACGCATCCAAAGGTCGCACGGTCTGCTCGCTAACCGACTCCGGCCGATCTTTATAACTACCTGCCGGAAAGCCTTCGGGGTATCCGCGAGGACCAAAGCTATCGACAAGCAGTGCCAAATATCCGCGCTCAGCCCAAAAGTTTCCCCATTCCACATGGCGCTTTGAGAGGGTATCGGCATCGTAAACACCCTTTGCCAGAGAGGAATAAGGACCCGCACGCCCATGGAGCATCACGACCGCCGGGTGTTGCCCGCGCCCTGCCGGTTCGAACAGATACGCGACCAGACGAGTCTTCCCGTCTTCGCTTTCAAAGTGGACCGTCTTAATTGCCGCCCCGGTTGCGCTGGAGATCAGTAGTACCGCCAAGAGAGTGGATTTGAGCATAGGGGACACAAGTCTCTAGTGACAGAACGCCTTCAGACGTTTCACCAGTTATCGCAACGTTTGTCCTAGGAGAGGGACACTCGGCTATTATGACGATAGCGACTGTGTTTCACACTCGTTACAGGCCGGCGGCGGTATTAGGCATCATTTGTCTTGCGCTGATGCTTGTGCTGTTAGGCGCTGTCGCGAAAAATAGCCAGTTCCAAAGCCCTTCGCATTCCAATCACTACCTGAAGCAAAGCGTGAAGATGGTGTCCGGTCAGGATGACGCACGCGCGCTATGTCCGCCCGCCACAAGCACACCCGTCTTGCTGATGGTGGATTCGGTGCCAATACCATTTCGCTTAACGCCCTCTGAACCACCGCAGCGTCCATTCATTCCACTTCTGATTTAGCCAACCACCGGCTGTTTCGTCGCGGTTTCAGAATCCATCAATTCAGGAGTATTGAATGCATAAAATCGCACTTGCGATTACAGCAGCTATTGGAGTCACCTCATGCGCGCGCGATGCCGCTAAGCAGGCGCCTGTCGCGGAGGTTCCGATCGTCGCCGTAGAAAGGGCCGCTCGCCAGGATCTCTCACAAGAGCAGACACTGGCGGCGGAGTTCCGACCGTATCAGGAGATCGATGTCCATGCGAAAGTCGCCGGTTATGTGAAAAAGATCTACGTGGATGTGGGGGACCGCGTGAAACAAGGACAGACACTGGCGGTTCTTGAGATTCCAGAGATGGCCGACGATCTGGTTCGCGCTCAAGCCTCAAAAAGCCGCAGCGCTTCCGAAGTCAACCGAATGAAGGAAGAGATTGTGCGGGATGAAGCCTCAGCCAATGCGGCCCACCAGATTTATCAGCGGCTGGAAGGCGTCGCCAAGAGCCGGCCCAATCTGATTGCAGCGCAGGAAATCGACGACGCGCGTGCGAAGGATCAGGCTGCGGCTGCGCAGGTATCGGCGGCGCGAGCCGCTCTTGCGTCGGCTCAACAACAGGTGGATATTGGGCAAGCCGACGTTCAGAAAACGCAGACTATGGCGGCTTATGGTACCATCACCGCTCCGTTTGCCGGCGTGATCACGCACCGATATGCGGACACCGGCGCAATGGTTCCGGCGGGAACGGCGAACTCAGCATCCGCCATGCCCGTCGTCAAGCTTAGTCAGAACTCGGAGCTTCGGCTGATTCTCCCCGTTCCCGAAGCACTCAGCGCTCGCGTTCACAAAGGCGATGCCGTTGAGGTCCGGGTTCCCGCGCTTTCCCGCAAATTTACCGGACGGGTTACACGGCTTGCGGAATCCGTGGCGGCCAACACGCGAACGATGGAGACCGAAGTGGATGTCCCGAACCCTTCGCTTGAACTGATTCCGGGCATGTTCGCGCAAGCGGTCCTAACTACGGAAAAGAGAAGCGCTGTTATCGCTATTCCTGTGGGCGCTGTTGCGGGTGACACGGGGAACCGTTCGGTGTTCATCGTCGGCTCCGATGGCAAAATTGCTTCCCGCAAAATTAAGACCGGGCTGGAAACAGCGGACCGCATTGAAGTCACCGCGGGCCTCGAGCAGGGGACGCTTGTTGTGACAGGTCCGCGCGCGTCGCTTTCGGTCGGCGAGAAGGTGGAATCCAAGGTGATGGAGAGCGTCCGCTGATGTCTCGCTTCGCTATCTACAATCCGTACTTCATCATCGTCGTCTGTTTGGTGCTTCTGGTTGTCGGTATCACCGGCACTGTTCGGATGCCCGTAGACATGTTTCCGAACATCAATTTGCCGGTAGTGGTGGTCGCAACTTTTTTCGGTGGCATGCCGCCGGAGCAAATTGAGAGCAACATCACGTCGCGCTTCGAGCGCTTCTTCACGCTGGGTAGCGGGATCGATCATATGGAAAGCCGTTCTCTTCCCGGAGTTAGCTTGATCCGCGTTTACTTTCAGGCCGGATTCAACTCGGATGCGGCTGTCAGCATAATTTCCAATCTGGCAA
>CAXSIG010000344.1:2005-6315 GCA_964237255.1 uncultured Bryobacteraceae bacterium | reverse complement strand
TGGTGTGCCACGGCTCAAGATGGGCGATGAATTGGAAGAACGGCAGAAATCGGCGACGCCGGTGAGTGAGAGCAGCGGATCGTAACGCCGAGGCAATCGAACCGTTTTGGCTGTTCGCAACGTATAATCAGTAGAGAGGTTCCGTTTGTCGCCTAGCGCTTTTTTGCGTCTTTTCACTCATATTCAAATGCTTCCCATCCTCGAAAGTGGGGAAGAAACTCTTGTTGGCGGTCAAGCCGTCATGGAGGGCGTCATGATGCGCGCCCCTCACAGCTACTGCGTCGCCGTTCGCAAACCGACTGGAGAGATTGTTACCGACGAAATGCCGGTTTCGCGGCTTTCGGAAAACAACAAGATCTGGAAACTGCCAATCCTGCGCGGCATCGGGACGCTTGGACAAGCCATGTCGCTGGGCCTGAAAGCGCTTCGGTTCTCTGCCAACACGGCTTTGGGAGAGGAAGCAGTTGAGAAGGGGAAAGAAGTTTCGAGCTGGGCGCTTGGGCTGAATATCCTGCTTTCGGTGGCGTTCTTCATTGTGATGTACAAGCTGGTGCCTCTTTATCTGGTCACGCAGCTTGGGCATGTGTATCCGTCGGTGAATGGACGGATCGCCTTTAACGCTCTCGATGGAATCATTCGGCTCGCGATCTTCTTGACCTTCCTTATCGTCGTTTCGCGCGCGAAGGACATTCGGCGGGTTTTTGAATATCACGGCGCGGAGCACAAGGTTGTCTTCAACTACGAATCCGGCAAGCCTGTCACTGTGGAAAATGCTCAGAAGTTTGTTACCTGGCACCCTCGCTGCGGCACCAGCTTTCTTTTAGTGGTGATGGTCATTTCCATGCTCACCTACATGCTGATCCCATTCGATGGTTTCGGCGCGAAGCTTGCGTCGCGCATTGTGCTGCTGCCTTTTATCACCGGCGTCAGCTATGAGTTGATTCGATTCGCGGCGAAGCGCCAGGGTACCGCGCTGGCACTTCTCACCGCGCCCGGACTATGGCTCCAACGTGTGACTACGAAAGCCCCGACCGATAGTCAGGCAGAGGTCGCCATTGCCGCTTTGGATCGCGCCATGTCGCTTGAGGCCAAGCAGGGCGGCGAACTCGTTATCGCCTGAGTCCAATGCAATTCGCCGAGCGCCTTTCCGAATCCGAAAAACGATTTGACGACCTGACGCAACAGCTTTCCGACCCAGGTTTGCTGGGCGACGGCGATCAATATCGTAAAACCGCCAAAGCGCGTAGCGATCTGGAAGAAGTCGTCGGAAAGTACCGCGAGTGGAAGCGTTTGGACGACGATATGGCCCAAGCGAAATCCATGTTGACGGAGTCGGACGCCGAGTTGAAGCAAATGGCGCAGGACGAAATCGCGCGGCTTCAGCCTGAGATTGAGGGTGTAGAGGCAGAGTTGAAAGTCCTGCTGCTCCCGAAAGATCCGCTCGATGAGAAGAACGTCATCCTGGAAATCCGCGCGGCTACGGGTGGCGACGAGGCGACGTTGTTTGCGGCGGAAGTTTTCCGCATGTACAACCGTTTTGCGGAAACGCAGCGATGGAAGATTGAAGTCACCTCCGAAAGCGAAAGCTCCGTTGGCGGTTTGAAAGAAGTAATCGCGCTGATTAGCGGCACCCGGGTTTTTAGCAAGCTCAAGTACGAAAGCGGCGTCCATCGGGTGCAGCGAGTTCCTCAGACGGAAACGCAGGGTCGTGTGCATACTTCCGCTATTACGGTTGCGGTGCTGCCGGAAGCGGACGAAGTAGAACTGAAGCTCGAAGATAAGGACATTCGCGTCGATACGTTTTGCTCCTCAGGGCCCGGCGGACAATCCGTGAATACAACGTATTCGGCGATTCGGCTGACGCATCTTCCTACCGGCACCATCGTGTCCTGCCAGGATGAGAAGAGCCAGATCAAGAACCGTGCAAAAGCAATGCGTGTCTTGCGTTCACGGCTTTATGAAATGGAATTGGAAAAGCAGCAGTTGGAACTCGGCGCGGAACGGCGCAGCATGGTGGGAACCGGCGATCGCAGCGAGAAAATTCGAACTTACAACTTTCCACAAAATCGCCTGACCGATCACAGGATCGGGCTAACGCTACATCAGTTGGACATGGTTATGGAAGGGCGAATCGAGCAGGTTGTCGAGGCGCTGACATCCCACTACCAGACAGAGAAACTGAAACACGACGGCGCGGCTACTTAAGCCGCTGGATTGTTAGCGGGTCCGGCTTTCCATCGAAGTACTTATCAAGGGCGGCCTGGAAGATCGGCTCATCCGGCATCGCGTGTGAGAAAAATGTCAGGCTTGACCGGAACTTTAAATCGTCCGGGTTGCCAAAGATCTCCCTAGCTGTTTTGCCGTTGACGGCATTCACCAATGCCGTGCATTCGCGCAGCCGGGAACCCAGCACCTTGTGTTGTAGATAGGCCTTCGCTTCCCCCAATCCTGAGATGGCGTACCGCTGCGCCATAGCGCTGTATCCCAATCCTTCGATCTGCGGAAAGATGAACCACATCCAGTGGCTCCGCTTCCGCCCAGCCTTTAGCTCAGCTATCACGTCGGCGTAATCGTGCGCCTGCGCCTCTAGAAAACGTTGCAGTTGGAATTCGTCTTTCACAAACGCGATTATGATACAAGTCTTGACCAACCACGTGAGTTCGACCATTCCCCCGCGTTCTGGGCGCATCGCATCCATTCAACGCTGGGCTTTGGTCCTGTTGATTGCCGGGGGTGCGCTGAACTATATCGACCGGGCGACGCTCTCGGTTGCCAATCAGTCAATCCAAAATGAGCTTCGGATACCCGTCGAAAAGATGGGACTTCTGATTTCCGCGTTCTTGTGGACTTATGCGTTCGCACAGTTACCGGTTGGCGGATTGATCGACCGGTTCGGTCCGCGGAAGCTGCTGGGGCTGGGTTTGTTAGGTTGGTCCGCCGCCCAAGCCGCCGGCGGGTTTGTATACAGCTTCGGCCCTTTTGCCGCGGCGCGAGCGGCCTTGGGGATCGGAGAGGCGCCCTTATTCCCCGGTGGGGCGCGGGTGGTACGGGACTGGTTTAACATTCAGCGGCGGGGAATCGCAACGGGAGTGTGCCAGGCTGCGGGATCGCTCGGCAATTTCATCGCGCTGCCCGTGCTTACCTACCTGATGGTGACATGGAGTTGGCGGTGGATGTTCATCATCGTAGGGGCCGCCGGTGTGGTCCTGGCGATTGTTTGGTGGATGATCCATCGAGACCCGCGGGAAGTAGCGCTAACGGATGCGGAACGGCACTACTTGACTGAGGGCGACGAGAATAGTTCAACACAGCCCCCTTCCTTCGCGGATTGGCGTAGCTTGTTTGCGCACAGAACTACCTGGGGGATGATCGCGGGGTTTTTCGGAAACATCTACACGTTGTGGTTGTATAACGGCTGGCTTCCGTTCTATTTGGAACATGAACGTCATATGAGCGTGAAGACTGTTGGCTTCGTAGCATCCGTTCCGTTTCTTTGCGGCTGCATCGGCGCGGTAGTCGGCGGCTGGCTTTGCGACTTCCTCACCCGCCGCGGATGGGAACCGATTCGCGCACGAAAGATGCTGATTTCTTCGGCACTGGTTGCAACTAGTCTATGTACGCTCGGCAACGCTTACGCCGGTTCGGATGGAGCGGTGATCGCCTTCGTTTCCGGGTCGCTCTTTCTGATCTACATCGCCAGCAGCGCATCGTGGGCTACCGTTCCGATTGCCGCGCCGAGTCAGTTTACGGGCTCACTCGGCTCCATCCAGAACTTTGGCGGTTATTTAGGAGGAGCGCTCGCACCTGTGGTGACCGGGTATATCTTGAAATCGACGGGTAACTTCAGACCAGCGCTACTCCTCTGCGCGGCGATCTCCCTTACTTCAGCTTGCAGTTACCTGCTGTTGGTTCGCGGACCGATTCGGATGAAGTGAGCGGCTTAAAGCCGCTCGAGCCGTGTTTGGGAATCGCCGAAGTTGTCGAGCTTGATGCCGAAACGGTCCATCAATGAAAGGTATAGACTGCACATTTTCCGGTTGTCCCGGCCTGCGTCGACGTAGCTGAGCGATCGTCCGGTTTCAAGCGTGCCGCCCAACCCTCCGGCAAGCACCAGCGGCAACCGGAAGTTGTCGTGCTTGCGGCCAATCCACATGTTCGAAAGGAACATCAGGCAACTGTTGTCCAGCACCGTGCCGTTGCCTTCCTTCATACTGTCCAGCTTGGAAGCCAGGTAGGCGTACTGTTCCACGTGGAAGCGCGCGATGCGCTCATACCCGTCGGAATTATTGTTGTGCGACGCGGAGTGGTGG
>CAXSIG010000344.1:0-1995 GCA_964237255.1 uncultured Bryobacteraceae bacterium | reverse complement strand
CCGTCCTTGACGTCTAGAAATGGATAATACATCGCGGAAAGATCGCGCGAGATGATGAGCGAGGCGACGCGAGTCTTATTCGTCTGGAACGCGATGGCGACGACGTCGCACATCAGGCGCGAGTGGTCGCGAAGATCTTCCGGCAATCCGTTCGCGGGACGATCCATGGTGGCTGCGGCAGTGTTCTTTGCTTTCGCATCGTCCTCCGCCGTTTCCTTGCTCTTGCGCATCCCATCGACGCGTTTCTCTACCTCGCGGACGCTGGTGAGATATTCGTCAAGCTTCGTTGCATCGGTCGAACTGATTCTACGGCTCAGCGCCTGGGCTCGGTCTTTCACGCGATCCAGAATGCTGATATTCAGAAGGCTGCCACGGTTGTCGAACAGATTGTCCCACGCGAGCGACGGATACACTTCTACCGGTACCGGAGACTCCGGACTCTGCCACGAGATATGCGAACTGTACGCCATGGAGAAGTTCGACTCGTGATAACCAGTCATCGGCTGGTCGCAAGCCAGGACGATGCTGGATTGCGGAGTATCTTCACCCACGCGGTTCGCAATCATCTGATCGACGCTGATGCCCGAGTGAATAATGGCGCCCTTCGCGATATGCGCGCCGGATAGAATGCTGCCGGTTTGACCGGGATGAATACCCTGCCCCGTCAGAGCCGGAACGTAAAGACCTTCAAGGAAGTTGATCTTCTGTTTCAGCGGTTCAAGCGGCGAGAGGGTCTTGCCGAGCACCATATCGGCGCCTTGACCCTTGGCGCTCCAATGATCTTCATTGACGCCGCAGCCGAGAAACACAACACCGAACCGCTTCGGGAACGCGGAAGGTGGCGGAGTATCCGCCAAAGCGTGGAGCGACTCCAGCCACGGCAGCGCCATGGTACAACCAACCCCGCGAAGTACGGCGCGGCGCGAAACGGAAGGGACGGAGCTTTTGGTCATGTGAGACATCCTATTCACCTTTCAAGACTGGCGCTCCGGACTTTACACGCGGTTCCGGGATGCGCCGGTTCAAGAACTGCGGGCTGGTAACAATAGTATCGATTAACGCGCTCAAACGGTCGTCTTTCGCGGCAAGACGGGTTTGCATTCGTTCTATGACCGCTTCATCGGAAAGTTGAAGCGACCTGTTCAGGCTATAGGCCAACAGTTTGCGGGAAAAATTGTCAACGAATCCCTGCTGCCGATGTTCGCGAATAAATGTTTGGAGACCCAGAAAACCGGAGCCTTCGGTTCCACCGGGATAAGTCACGGCGATATCCACAGCGCGTCCCGCCAAATCTTTCGTGCGAGCACCGCCGACGGGTCCGTAACCTTCAAATGCAAGCCCGAAGGAATCGAAGCGCGCGTGACAAGCGGAGCAAGCGGGATTGTCCCGATGCTGCGCCAACATTTGACGAACCGGTAAGTCCGACTTCGATTCATCACTCGGCAGTTCAGGGACAACCGGCGGCGGCGGTGGAATCACTTCACCCAGGACGCGCCCGACCAGCCAGTGACCTCGCTTCACAGGACTGGTGCGCAGGCCGGGTGAGTTTTGGGTGAGGAAAACAGCCATGGGCAAAATGCCGCCCCGGCCGTACTGATTCGCGTTGTCCACGCGTACCCACTCGTCCGTTTTTCCTTTAATACCCGGAATTCCGTAGTGCTCGGCAAGCGGCGGATTGACGAAAGTGTAATTGCCGTAAAGCAGGTCCAGAATGGAACCGTCGTGCTGGATGGTGTTTTCGACAAACCGAACCGGTTCCTGGAACATCGCTTCACGCAGGTCGTTGTTGAAGGTGGGGAAGCGTTGCCGATCCACAGAGTTATTGGTTTCGAAATGGCGGAAGTCCAGCCAATTGCCGGTGAACTCGGTAGCCAGGCCCTGAACACGCGCGTCTTTCAGCATCCGGTGCGTTTGTGCCAGCAACACATCGTGGCGAAGCAAGTCGCCGGAAGCGGCGTGGCGGAGCAGTTCGTCATCGGGCATGCTTGACCAGAG
>CAXSIG010000343.1:0-6316 GCA_964237255.1 uncultured Bryobacteraceae bacterium | reverse complement strand
ACGGCGGTATGGCCCTACACGCTCCCATAACGCGTCGCGAGTTGGTTTGGCTATTGGCTCTGCCGGCTTTGCGCGGGCAAGCCGTGGAGTACACGTGTCCCATGGATCCGGATGTGCGGTCCGCAAAGCCTGGGCGCTGCCCACGTTGTGGCATGACGTTGGTGGCGCGCACACCGGACTTTCACGAGTATCCCGTTCGCTTCACGTTTACGCCGCCGAACATCCCTGCCGGTCAACTGATCGATATACGGATCGACATCCCGGGTGTGGCGGGTTTCGAGATCATGCACGAGAAGCAGTTGCACCTCTTCGTGGTCTCCGCCGACCTCCGTTACTTCGCGCATGAACATCCCGTGGTGAGCGGCACAGGATTCGCGCATAAGAACAGACTCCCGCGTGATGGCGTTTACAAGATCGTTGCGGATTTCTATCCTCGCGGCGGTGTACCGCAACTGGGAGAAACGGTCGTCAGTACGGCCGGGTGGAAGGGCAGCTTGGCCGATTCGTTGACAAAGCTGACGCCGGATGTAACGCCGCAACATGGTCCGAATCTCGGGGTGTCGCTGCTCATGGAGAAAGCGATTCCAGGCCGCAAGACGCTGCTCTTCTTCGATCTGGTTCCGACGCAAGGCATCGAGCAGTATCTGGGCGCGTGGGCGCACATGCTGATCGTGAGCGAAGACCTGGTTGACACGATTCATGAACATCCATCCATCGCGGACGGCGGCATGACGGTTCAGTTCGACGTGTTCTTTCCGCGTGCCTGTACGTATCGGGTGTGGATTCAATTTCAGCGGTTGGGCGTGGTCAATACGGTGGCGTTCACCATTCCGGTTGAAGCGTTATAGAGGGGCAAAGAGCAGGAGATCGAGACTGAAGGTAAGGTGCATCGCAGTCGGCGGCCCGGAGTGCAGCGGGCGATACACGGAGCGGCGGATACACTCGACGGACTCTGCGTCCAGACTTGCTCTGGTGGCAGCTTGACGCTGTTCGACGATTCGGAATGAGGCGAACTCGTCGATCACTCCTGGCACGCGGTCCCGCCCGACGCCACGGAGTTCGATGAGATCGTCCGGCGAGGGAATGGCAAGCAGGAGCTTTCCATCAGGCCGGAGCACGCGATGGAATTCGGCGGGATTGCGGCGTGCGGTGATCGAGAGAACGGTAGAGAAACTTGCGTCGGCATAGGGGATCGTGCGGTCCGCATTTGCTACGACCCACTCGCACCGCGGATACCGGCGGGCGGCAGCGTTAATGGCGGCTGTCGAAATGTCGATACCGGCTGCATGAAATCCGAAACGTTCCTGGAGAGAGCCAAGATAAAAGCCATCGCCGCAGCCCGCGTCGAGGACATCGTCCTTATTAGTAAGATCCAACAACTCCGCGATTGCGTTCGATAGGGGTTGTGTAACGCCGAGATCGTGAATCCGCCGACGGGACGCGACAGCGTCCGCCGAGTCGCCCGGCGTTCCGGACCGCCGATCTTGGGGCTGAAGTAAATTGATGTACCGGCTGCGCGACATGTCAAAGGAGTGCCCACGTTCACAGGAAACCAAGGGCCCTCGAACAACCAATACGAGATTGCAGCCTCGGACGGGACAAACTAGATCAGCGAAGCGCGGAAGCATCGCCGGCTATCGAATCGCCGAGATGCCGAGTTGAGTACAAATCTTGCGCGCAAGCCGATTGTCGATCTCGGCATGGCGAGGCACAGGAGCGTGCGCTCCGGTAACCGGATTGGTGAAAATCGTGTGGCGGCCACCCTCCCGGAAAATGTAACATCCGTAAATTTTCAAGTGGTCCAGCAACTCGTGTCGTTTCACCTCGCCGATGTTCCCGCGAATACCGACAGCGGGATTAGTTCGACTAAGTCAGCCTGCCCCGGATCTGCGTTGACAGCGGGCAGAGGCAGCGGTTTGCCTTCTTCTAACAGAGTCTGCCCTAGCTCTTCCAAGGCATCGGTAATCATCGCTCGCGCGTCCGCAAGATCGAATCCCTGAGATACCGCTCCGGGAAAATCGAGTGCTTCTGCCACTACCATCTCGCCGGTATTACGCGGCATATAAAAACCCACATGGTACCGGAGCATAATCTACCGATAATATAGCGTGGCCTTCCTTCGATACATAATGCTTAAAAGCGATCGAATTGCGAAAACATGAGAGCTATCGTTACTCTCGGCTTATTCGTTTCCGCCATCGGCTCGGCGCGTGCGCAATCGAGGGCCGACCTTGAGCCGCCCGCCCAAGGACTCTTCGGACAACTCACCGACTCGGAAACGCACACCCCACTTCACCGCGCCGCCGTAAAAGTGTACGACTCCAAGAATCAGTGGGATGTAATTACCAATGGCGATGGCCGCTTCCGATTCCCGTCGCTCACTCCCGGCACTTACACGCTGGTGGCTCATCGGTCGGGCTACACCGATCGAGCCTATAAAATCGAGCTTCCCGATTTTGAGAAGCACCGCGAATTGCCGATTGCGCTACGACAACAAGGCATCGTAACGGGCCGTGTAACCGATTCAAACGGTATGCCTTTGCAAGGTGCTCGCATTGAAGCGATGATCGTGCGAAACACGGCGGGGTCGCCCGATGTCGCCGAATCGACCGAGACCGACGATCTCGGGGAATACCGCCTATCGGGTATCGATCCTGGTACGTACCGGATCCGTTGTGCGTATCGGGGCGGTCGTGAATCCGAGTTCGATCCAACGCCTTTGATCACCGCAACTGTTCTTTATGGAGCAGCCGAAAGCCCCGCGGAAGTAGCCGTCAAACCGGGCGGGACCGTTGCCGGGGTCAACTTCGAAATCAATCCTACCCGTCCGGCATCGGTCCGTGGACGTCTTCTTTCCGCTACAAGTACTCCGATCGATTTCGCCCGAATGTGGATTCAATCGACTACCGGGCAGGACGGCCACAGCGACAACGGACGCGACGGAAAGTTCCAAATTCGCAATGTCAATTCGGGAATTTATACGATCTCGGCGTTTGCGGGAAAACAAGAGCCGTTATTCGGAGCTGCGACGGTTCAAGTACGCGATTCGGATGTGGAAGGAGTAGAAATTCTACTGCGACGCCTCCCGGTGATTCAAGTGGAATTGCGTGTGCGCGCCGAAACTCCTCCAAATACTCAGGAGGCGTCCTCTATCTTCTTTACTCGCGAACAAAAGGACAACGGCGTTGACGAAATCGGACACCCTGACGCTCAGGGCCACTTCTCTGTCGGTCTAGTTCCTGGAACACACCAGGTCCGGGTCGATACAGCGCTTGCCAAAGTTGGCGACGTCCGGATGGAGTTTGGCCTCAGCAAAACGCTCCTGGTTCTGTCGACATCCAAGTGCTGAACCACTTCACGGGGAACCCGTTGCCAGGTGCGAACGTTGCGATCACCGGTGAGAGCGACCAAAACTCCGGGAAGACCGACCCTCGCGGGATGTTCGCCGGACATTGCGGCATTGCCGGATCCTGTCTGCTTACAGTGACACACAAAGGATTTGCCATGCCGAAAGGGTCCGGTATGGGAATTTTTCTCGACGCGAGCAAGGTGTCTAACAACGTTGTGACGGTTCGGATGCATCCTCATGCTGTAATTACCGGGCGTGTTTTGGATCAATATGGCGATCCCGTTCGGCATGCCATCGCGCACGTGGAAGACAAATACTCCAGGGCCGAAATGGGAACTTTCTACCAGATTGGAGCTTCCGCGTTCACCGACGACCTTGGCCGGTTCCGGCTTTTCAATGTCCCTCCCGGCAAGCACTATTTGGCATTCGAGTACGACAGCGTGCGTGAGGAGACCGCGACGCCTGTAACGCGTCCACGGCGATTCAAGTGGCCTTCTCTACAGGGCTTTGTTCTCTATCCAAACGCGGCCGATACCGAGCATGCTCAAGCGGTCGAAACCGAAGAGGGTGGCCTGATCGAGTTGAAGGATGTTCGGATGAAAATTGCGGCTCCACTCCGGGTAAGCGGTAAGGTCAAAACGTCTGATCTTGCCGGTGTAAATGTCACATTCGAGCGGCAGGACCCGATCGCGTTAACATTTCGAGCGAACACGCAAATGTTGGGATTGGATGAAGCCGGAAGATTCAATGCCGACACGCTGCCCGGGAAATATAGGTTAACGGCCTCCAATCGAAAAACGGGAATGACCTCGAAGCCGCTCACTTTGGATGTCGGGGTGGACGACGTGACCGGTATTGAACTCGATCCGAGTCTTTCGTATGAACTATCCGGGCGATTCGTCTGGTCCGGTCCTGACACAAGAAATCTTTCGAAGGTATCGCTCAATGTCAACGGAATGCCGGTACAGATAGGCGAAGGCGGCATATTCGAAGCACAGGCGGGAGCTGAGAAGGCCCTCTACGGGTTGCGTGATCTGCCCGAGGGAATCTATTTACGCGCAGTCTATCTCGGAGGCAACAAGGTTTCCGGCAACATGCTGGACTTGTCGCCGGGCAAGAACGAGATGACGTTCCTTCTTGGCTCGCCCGGCGCCCAGGTGGCCATTCGTGTCGAAGGCGCAATGGGGCTAAAGAACCCTTCGTACGTGGTGCTGCTACCCGAGGAGGGGCCGCCCCCGCCGCCCGATCTCACGATTCGCGCCCAGCGACCGACCGGAGCCGATGGCGCGTATGTGATTTCCTCGATTCCGCCCGGCCGATATAGAGTCTTTGTTCTAAACGCGTCGAATTGGCCGATGTTATTTGATACGGAATCCCTGCTTTCCAAATATCGGGACAAAGCGCCGCTGATCGATTTAAAAGATGGCGAACACAAAACGCTCACGGTCCCAGCGCGGAATCTCGGGCAAGATAACTGAATTGATCCGAGCCCACCAACTTCGTTCGCCTCGGAGCGCTGCCCGCTAAGGGTCATAGCTTCACCGCCCGCAATTAATTAGTACGTTTGACCGGAAGGGATGCGAAAATGTATCCTTCCATATGGCTTCCGGTGTCCGACTCATATCCATTGCCTTGCTTCTGTGTTCTACCCCGGTTTTAGCTGAACAGTCTGACCCAGTCACCACCCCGCCGCCGGTCGTTCTTCCGGGCGCGCCTGGCGAGCCGAGCAAGACGCTTCCCCCTGGAACTCCCTTCCTTTCCGGACCCACCCTGCAGCAGGCCGATATCTATTTCATGCAGGGCATGATTCATCACCACAGTCAAGCCGTCGAAATGACCGCGCTCATGCCGAGCCGCACGCATAACGCCCGTTTGCTTTCGTTCGGCAAGCGCATCAGCATCTCTCAAACCGACGAAATGCAATTCATGAAGCAATGGCTGCAAGAACGCGGACTACCCATCACGATGGATATGGGTGGCATGAACATGAGTTCTGGCGATATGAAGGGCATGGATCATTCGCAACACGCGGGGATGAAAATGGACTCGGCACCGATGATGATGCCGGGTATGCTCACGCCGCAACAGATGAAGTCCTTAGCCAACGCGCGCGGCGCAACGTTCGACCGACTATTTCTAACCGGCATGATCCAACACCACACCGGAGCTCTCACGATGGCAAAGGATCTCTTCGATACACCGGGGGCCGGCCAGGACGCCGTGCTCTTCGACTTCGCAACCGACGTCGATAACACGCAGAGCGCAGAAATTGGAATCATGAAAGGCATGCTCAAGGCAAAACGATGACCGTACGAAATTCACTCCTCACTCTCGCGATCGGACTTCCCGGCATTTGCGCCGCGCAGACCGCCGCCACCCCGAAACCGCCCGAGTCTTCCGTCTATATAAATCCCCGCGCCGGTTCCGACGACCCGCGCGTCGGCTTGAAAGGGGGCTTGTACGATGCCGGCGAAGCGGCTTCCGGATTGGAAAAGCTGACTTCGCTTCCAAAGCCCGCCGGATTCGCTCCCGGTAATGTCGTAGGGGCTACACCGCCCACAGCGCCCGGACGGCCGAATCCAAACCAGTATGGTTCCACGAACTCCGATCTCGCGTTTAGCGGCAATCATTTGTTTGTCGGGAATTACAACGGAATCAACTTCTATGACATCGATAGTCCGTCCAAGGTGAAGCTGCGGGCATCGCTTGTATGCCCCGGCGGGCAGGGCGACGTTTCCGTTTACGGACATCTGCTCTTCATGTCTGCTGAAGCCACCAATGGACGCAAAGACTGCGGTACGCAGGGCATTCCTCTACCCGAAGGCTATAAGCCGCCGGAACCGCCGACGCCTCCTCCGGCCGAAGCTGGCGCAACACCTCCTGCCCCCGGCGAACCTGGCCACCGTGGTGCCGGGCATCTTCGCGGCGGTGCCGTATTGCATCGACCTGATCGGCGGCCCGTACGTC
>CAXSIG010000342.1:4607-6360 GCA_964237255.1 uncultured Bryobacteraceae bacterium | reverse complement strand
TCGAAGAAGCCGAAGAGATACTTCTGCGCCAGTGTTCCCAGCACCCGGGCTTTGAAAGCAGTTTGCTTTCGGAGTGCGTTTTGCTGAATCGCGAACTGTTCAAGCGGCCCGGAATTTTCGTGGATGCTACCGTCCCGTTATCGGCCAATCTGCTCGACTACTATGAGGGGGTTCTATTGGGCAAGCGCGCGATACTCGATCGCTCACCGGTCATCTGCAGCATCGATCGAACTAGTAATGTGTGGCCGCGCAACGACGACTGGTACCGCTTCGTGCACAAGACTCAGGGAAATCCTGCACGTTACCTGTATCCGGCAGTAGTGGCGCCAAGAGCAGCTTATGGTGGCAGCGAGATCGTTACGGCAACGGCTACGCAGCGCGCGCTTGCGTAAAATCGCGGTGTTCAAACGCGGAAGCCATGCGGTCGATCTCAGCCGTCGTGATAGACAGCTTTGCGGCCTGCTTCCGCCATTTGGCGGTCGCATGCGCTACCTCGGCGGCTATGGTGCGGGCTTCCTTGGGCTTCAGTTCGAAGTATGATGCGACATCATGGGCAAGTTCCATCGAAGCCGTGCCGTCGTCCAGGTCGATGTTCGTGCTGAGAACGCGCGGCTTGAGATCCGAAGGGACGGGATTCATATCGTAAGCCGGAGAAAGCGTCCAGCCGGACGGCCCATCGTATAAGAACCCGTGATTGCGCAAGTGGTCATCCGTGTTGGAAATCAAGATGTTGAAAACAACGCGCCGCCACAGCTGGTGCATGTCGGCCTTGGGTTTGGATCCATGCTGCCGGAGAATGTCGACGAATTCCATGTAGCTGCGCGACTCGTTATCTTTCGCGTCCAACATGCTCATAGCGGAGAGGAACGGAACTCGCGTGTCGCCTTCGCGATCAAACCGTCCGAGAATGAGCACCGGCCTATCCGCAACCGTCTCCACACGCCATTTCGGAATCTCGATGCCAGCCTTCTCGGCAAGTGTAAGCGCAAGCGCTTCCCAGAGCACGGCATTCACTTCATCTCCCTTGTTCGGAAATTTTGCAATGGCGAGTTGACCGTCGCGATCGCGAATCGACGCTTTGGGGCGGGCGCCTCCCAGCGAAGAACCGGGAGCGAGAAGCAGCCGAAGATCTTCGGCGCTATCGGTATCGTTGAGGACGTGCTCGGATGCGGAAAGTAAACTAGGCAGCTTCAGGAGCGGA
This sequence comes from uncultured Bryobacteraceae bacterium, assembly GCA_964237255.1. Classification (GTDB taxonomy): domain Bacteria; phylum Acidobacteriota; class Terriglobia; order Bryobacterales; family Bryobacteraceae; genus JALYXI01. The sequence goes on along the minus strand of CAXSIG010000342.1, from coordinate 5,159 downwards.
GGAATCTTCGTCCGGCCATGAAGGGCGAGAAACGGCCCACCTTCTTTCTCCGAAAAACGTAGAGCACCCTGACGCGACTCATCGTCTACCGCAAGCAGGTAATCAATTTCGCGAACTGTGCGCGGTGTTTCTTTTTCTGATTCCGCGCGGCGCCGCTCCGCCCGGCGAATGAGAACGCGACCCCAACGGTCGGGCGCTGAATCGCCGATTGCACCGAAGAGCGGACGGTCATGAGCAGTATGGAAGGGACCGGGGTCGAGCGATAACGCAGGCTGCAGAGAGAAGCGGTCTCGGAACGCAAGCCAGGTTCTGTCGTATTCGAAAGTTGCGCCTTCCCGGTCCTTGCGGGTACGAGCCCACAACCGCCCAGCCAAGCGGGGCGTTGCGTTGAGGTCGACATAGACAAAGACTGCGCGTTCCATTACTTTGCACCTTTTCGCTTGCCAGGCAATCGGACCCTTTGCGGCAGTCGTTCTTCTTCCAGCGCCAAGCCGGCCGGATCGTATCGGACATCGGCTAGATCCGAGAGACGGTCGATCATGCCCAGTGCAA
>CAXSIG010000342.1:0-4597 GCA_964237255.1 uncultured Bryobacteraceae bacterium | reverse complement strand
CCTTTCTCGATGTTTCTTATCGTAGAAATGCCCAGTGACGTTCGTTCGGCTAACACGCGAATGGTGATTCGGCGACGCCGGCGACCATCCCGGAGATCGCTTCCAACTTTTCGCAACACGCGGATTATCGATCCATTCGGCATTAATGCTTATTATAGCAACTCCAAAACAATTTATTGCTTGCTATAGAAAGCTTTACCACTGATTTCTACAAGTCTATGTTTTTAGAGTTGCTAAAGTAGTTGTTGTTTAACTCTAACGGCTGCTGTAGCAACTCTACTTCAAGTGTGCACCCGCACTCATTTCGAGGGCGGTGTCGTGCCCGTGATCAATCCGCCGCATTGATTGTTCCGGGCCCAAAGACGCAACGTCGAAATCTTCCGCTACTGTCGCTGCACCATCCGGTTCGCTTTTCGCCAGCAGCACGACTCGCGTTCCCAGAAACACCGCTTCTTGGGTGTTATGCGTCACGAAGAGAATCGTGGTTCCCGATTCCTGCCACACCTTCCGCAGTAGCCGCTGCATCTCCCGCCGAGTTCCGGGATCGAGGGCGCTAAACGCCTCGTCCATGAGCAGAATTTTCGGTTTCATCACCAATGCCTGGGCGATCGCAACGCGCTGCTGCATGCCTCCCGAAAGTTGGTCGGGATACTTCTTTGCATCGGCTTCGCTCAATCCCATTTGCTTGAGATGATCGATTGCCATAAGCCGAAATTCGCGCTTACGTCGCCAGAATCTCCGCGTCCATCTGTCAAACAAGCCGAATTCGCCAACCTGGAGTCCGAAAGTTATGTTGTCCAGAACGGTTTTATCTGGAAACAAGGAATACTTCTGTGGAACGTACCCACGGTCGCGGTCCGGATGTCCGTGAACTGCGCCGTTGATCAAAACGCGCCCGGACGAGGGCTCCTCCGATCCTAAAATCAACCGAAGGAGCGTGCTCTTTCCACATCCGGTCTGTCCTACAACGCAAATAAATTCACCGCGTTCGATATCAAGACCTACGCCACTCAAAACGTGCTTGGCGCCGTAAACCACATGCACGTCCTCCACCCGAATCAGCGGCATCTTCTAAATCTCGCGGAACCAGGGATGCAACCGTCGATTTAACGTCCGCATCGCCCAGTCCACCAGAAACAAAAGCAACGCGACCCACAGCACGTACGGAAGAATGGTGCTCATGCCCATATTGCGCCGTAGCAGCGCAATCCTGTAGGCCAAGCCGTCAGTGGACGCGATCATTTCACCGGCGAACAGGAACAGCATGATCGCTTTCAAGTTCAAGCGAATGCTGTTCAGGATGCGTGGCATGATCTGCTTCAACACCACGCGATATGCAATGGCGAAGTTTCCGGCTCCTAATGTGAAGCCTTTGACGATTTGCTCCTTCGGCACCCCCTTCGAGAGATTGATCGTGTCGAGAATTATGGTTGGCGCCACGCCGATGACGATCAGGGCGACCTTCGACAGCTCATCGATACCGAAGGCGATAAACAAAATAGGAAGCACCGAAAGAGCGATGATCTTGTCGAAAAACAAGATGAACCGCATAAAGAACGCGCCGAAATAGGGGAACATGCCGATGTGTAAGCCAAGAACAACAGCGGGTACCAACAGCACGATTGCCCATCCGAATCGTTTCGCGCTAGCCACGGTGTCCTGCCACAACATCGAAGAGAAGAAGCGTTTCGGCAGTGAATCGTGAACGCCCTCTTCATCCGGCCCAAAAGCGGCATCATACAGCCCCTGCCCCATTTGCCCAAGCGTCGGAACTACCCGATCCTCCGGATTTTCCTTGTGACGCTCGTTAGCTACCCAAAGGTAAGCCATAATTCCGGCTGCAAACAAGAACCACGAAAGCACCCATGTCGCGACGCGACCCGGCCGCGCGTTAACGGCGAAAAACTCCACCTCTACAGTTTTCCTTGCGCCGCCATTTGCATGAAAGTGGTGTCAAATCGGAACCGCACCCGGTCCGGCTTACCCTGCACTGAACCATCCGGATAGGAGATTGCCACCTGATCCGCGCTCTTTGCATCGCCAAGAAGGTGGTGAGCGAAGCAAAATTGCCGAACCAACTCCATCTTTGATTTCAGGTTCGAGGCCTTTGTGAAATCCACCGCCGATTGCGGCGTATAGAACAGGTTGGTGGTGGAGAGCTGCTCCTTGTAAGAGGGAAGCGTATCCTGCGAATTGGCCGCGATTCCCGCCAGCACTTTATCTTCTTTCATGTGGCTGGTCACTTCGTACCATGCGCCTGTAATCGCCTTTGCGAACTTCTGTCCCTCCGGCCGCTTCAAGACATCCGTCCGGACTACCAGCAAATCCAAGATCTCCCCGGGAATCTGCGAGGAGTTAAAGATAGACGTTACGCCTTTGGTCTTCGATATCTGGGACACCATAGGCTTCCACGTCACCACGGCTTCCTGCGAGGGGTTCGCGATGAAAGCCGTCGCGATGTCCGAGTCCGAAGTATTGACAAGCGGCACGCGGCGGAGCTGGTCTTTCTGGCCGTTGATGGTCATTGCGCGCTCGAACAAGTACTGCGACACTGTTTTCTCGACCAACATCACTTTCTTTCCCGGCAGCTTCGCGAACGTCAACCCATTACGAACCAGTACCGCATCGTTCCCGTTCGAGTAATCGCCGGTAATGATGGAAGTAGTGTCTACTCCGGCCGCCGCAGGCATATCGAGCGCCTCCATGTTCGTCATGGTGCAGGCATCGATGTTCTTCGCAACGAACGCGTCGAGCGATGGGGCGTAGTCGAAGCGCTGCACCTTGATATCTATTCCGTACTTATCGGCCCACTTTTTCAGAATGCCCGACTTCTCCATGTAGGCATAAGGATTCCAGCCCACATAAATAGACCAACCAACGGTGAACTTGGGCCTTTGTGCACACAGAGTAGAGGCGGCAAGAAGAAGGAAAAAGGCAAATCGAATCATAAAGTCTTGTTCGGCCAAATAGTAAAATCGCGGTAAGCTGCACGTCGTGGCTGCGATCCCATGGAACGAAGCGCGTCGTTTAGCTCGAGCAGCGTACCACGCGTTAGCGGAAGCTCGTGTTCATCGGGCTGGTATTTTGTCCGGACTGGATAATCGCGGTATGGGACGGCTGCCTGCTCAATGTGCGTCCCTAAAATGTGCGTGACGATCTTGCCCTGAGTGAAATCGACAAGTCTTTGCGTGCTGCGGACGAATTGCGGAAAATCGCGAACGTAAAGGCGTCCCGGATACAGACTATCGCCGGTGAGCAGAAGCCCAGTTTGGCGATCGTAAAACGCGACGCTTACCGCATCGTGTCCGGGAATTGGGATCACATCGAGAATGCGTTCGCCTAAGTCGATGGATCCGACGCCTTCCGGCCAGTTGGTAATCCCGAAGAATTGGGCCGTGCCTTCCGGCTTGAGTGGAACGGTTGTGACGTTCGGCAAGCTCGTGAACTGCGCATCGCCTGCGATGTGGTCACCGTGTGAGTGCGAGTGCGCCACGACGAGCGGGATGGATGTCCGATTGTTCCGCTTACACCAGCTTTCTATGACTGGCATGACGGCGCGGGCAGTCTGCGGTTTACCGGCCCCGGTGTCCTCCAGCATCACTCGATCTTTCCCGAAAATCAGATACAAAAAGGGCTTTTCATAATTCGTGCAGCCCGATTCTCGAAGAATGTAAAAGTCTTCGTTGTATTGATGAATCTGCCAATCCGGCACCTCCACACAATTAGGGCCACCGGTGTTCCAGTGCGGTGGCAGGGTACCTGGACGTACCCCGGCGCCGTCGGGCTCGGGAGCCTGGGAAAACGCCAACACTGCATGGAATAATGCGCACGATAGCCTGAAAAACGTCAGCCTCATAATAAACGAACGGGGCAGGCGAGCGTGGCCGGCTGGATGGTCGGTAAAGCACTTCAGTTTAGCAAATCGGCATGAATCGCTTTTGCTTTCGACATAGAAAAAGGGCGGTATCCCGCTCCGCCCTTTTCTTCTCGTGCTTTAGTAGGTTGTGGTTAGCTAAGACTCCAGCCTTTCCGCATGGTGGGCCGGATCAGCTTATTCGCTTCCGAGTTATTGGTGATTCGCATCTTCTCCGAATCCCAGTCCAGCCGTCCTTCGAACCGCAAAGCCAGCACGCCTAGTGTGACCCACTCGGTGAAAGGAGCCGAGACATTGAAATTCGAGCAAGCGGGGTCCCCACCCTTGGCGGCCCGGATCCAATCCCGGTAGTGGCCCGGAGACCGCGTCAGGAATTCGCGAGGAAACTGATAGTCGCGCATTTTTTCGACAGGGAGCAAACGAGTATTTTCACCGTATGTGCCGGTGGTAATCATTCCTTTGTCGCCGACGAACAAACTTCCGTTGCTCCCTTGGCTGACAAGGCGGTTAACTTGAGCATCCAGTCTGGCATTCGCGTCGGCGGGAGCCGCTGCGGCTGGACGTTCGACCGGACGCTCGACGGGAATTTCGTCGACTTTGTCAAAGAAGCTTTGCGGAAATACCTGACCGATCACTTGGGTGTCGCGCTGTTCTCGAGGTGGCCCACCTGCGTTCATACCACCTGGACCCCGTCCGCCACCGCCTCGCCCGAGGCCGGCGCGA
>CAXSIG010000341.1:0-6369 GCA_964237255.1 uncultured Bryobacteraceae bacterium | reverse complement strand
GGTGAGCGTGCGCAGGCCCTTCGAGCCCTGGAGCGCGGGCTCCGCACCGCTCGAAGTTCGCATCCTTCCGTATTTTATCAGACTTGGTGGTGGTATTCATTTCTGGCGATTGCTTCGGCTTCGGTGGTCTTTCTTGTGTACAGGCTTCGGTTGGCGACAATGCGCAACCATTACTCCGCGCTAATGACGGAGCGCCTGAGAGAACGATCGCGGCTGGCCCGCGAACTTCACGATACGCTTGCCCAGGGAATGGCAGGCATTCATATTCAATTGAGGCGGCGCAGATTCTGTTGGACGTGGACCCAAAATCGATCCGCAGCCACCTGGAAACTGTGGAGCGAATCGCGCGCGAAGCTTCGATCGACACGCGCAAGTCGATTGCAGAGCTTCGTTCCGAGTCGGATGAAAGCTTGGCACTCGACGACATTCTCCTCGAGGCAGTCGCGAAATTTTCCTGCGGCAATTCCACCGTGGTGACCACCAATATCGACAGCACTTTGCCTCGCTTCAGCCACGAAATCTGCCATGAAATCGGCCGTATTGTGGAAGAAGCTCTCGCCAATGTGCGGCGGCACTCCGGGGCGCGGGGCGCCTTTCTTACGGCGCGCACGACCGGTAAAGCGCTCCTGATGGAGGTGCGGGACGACGGCAAGGGGTTTCAGCAGAAAGACGCGATGGCGGGACACTTCGGCATTACGGGGATGAAGGAACGCGCACGGCGCATCAACGGTAAATTTCAAGTGAACAGCGGTTTCGGCGAGGGCACGCAGATTGTGCTGGAAGTGCCGCTTCGCGCCAAGTGGAACGCCAAAGGGGCTTTGCGCCGGTGACACCTTCCCTGCAGGTTCGCGTGGTTGTGGCAGATGACCATCCCATCTTTCGCGAAGGTCTGGTGCTGATACTGAATAGCCAGCCCGATATGCGGGTTGTGGGCAACTGCGGCAACGGTCGCGAAGCTATCGAACTCGTTCTGAAACTAACGCCGGATGTGGTGATACTTGATTTGCAGATGCCCGAGTTCAGCGGCGTCGCGGCCACTGCCGCAATCCTGGAGAAGCTGCCGACGGCAAGAGTTTTGGTTCTCACCACGTATGGCGGGGATGAGGATATTCGGCGGGCCATGCAAGCGGGGGCACGGGGATATCTTTTGAAGGAATCGAGAAAGGACGAAGTTGTGCAGGCCATTCGTGAAATTGCACGGGGCGTAAGATATCTGTCACCGGCCGCCGGAGCGTCCTTCGTCAACGCTTCGGTTTCGCAGCACCTTACTCCGCGTGAGCGCGAAATTCTTCGTCTGGTATCGCAGGGCAAGGCGAATAAAGAAATCGGAGTCACGTTCAACATCAGCGAAGCGACAGTCAAGAGCCACATGAACGGAATCATGCAAAAGCTGAACGTATCGAGCCGGACTGAAGCGGCATCGGTGGCGCAGCGCCGCGGACTGCTTCGCGAGTAATCCCACCTTGTCGATAACAGTGCGAGCCCAACTTTAGTTGGAGAGATTCTCTCTACCAAAGAGCGTTTCCGACCCATCTTGCCGCCGATGCGTGCGCGTTGCTGATCTTGCCATGCTTGAATACCAAGCTCGCGACGAACCGCCCAATGTTGTCAAAATCCGTCAAACCCGCAATCCGAATATCGTACCCGGCAGCGTTCGAAGTGTTTCTCCCCCACCTTCCGCTACTGCGCAAGTGGGCGAAAAGACAAGCGCCCCAGTTCTTGGATTACGAAGACGTGATTCAACAGACCCTGCTTCAAGCGTTGCGGCATTGTGAGAGCTTCCGTTTCGAATCCAGCCCTGGGACCTGGCTTTGTTCCGTCGCGATGAATTACATCCGGGCGTGTGCCAGGCATAGGGGCAATTTTTGTCTCAGCTTTGAAAATCCGCGAACACTGGAGGGGTTCTCCGCTACAGATCCGCGCCGGTCTCCCTTGGCCGCACTGGAGATGGAAGAGGCAAAGAGAGCGCTCCATCGGGCCATCGACAAGCTGCCGTCCATCTACCGCAAAGTAATCGAGCTCCGCGATTTTCGCGGGCTATCCATCAGCGAAACATCGGCTAGTTTGTCGATTACGGGAACTGCGGTAAAGTCCCGCCATCATCGCGCCCGGGCGCGGCTGCTGAAACTTCTCGGAGCGCTGCGATAATCCATGCGAACCACAGAAAGCCAAACCGAATCCGGACCTGAAAAGCTGGTCATCGTCGGCGGGGGTTTTGCGGGAACCACGCTCGCCCAGCATGCCGAACGGCTGCTCGATTCCTCAGTAACGATCACCGTTGTCAGCCGTGACAACCATCTTGTCTTTACACCCATGCTTCCCGAACTTGCGGGGCGCTCGGCCTCGGTTGACAACATTGCCGTGCCTGGGAGATCGATCACCAAACGCACTTCATGGCTGGAAGCGAACGTTACGCGAATCGATGAGGCGAGGCAGACGGTTGAGTATGAGACCACTGGTGGTGCGCGATCGAGTTTAGCCTACACGCATCTGGTGATTGCCTGCGGTTCCGAAGCGACCCTTGATGCCATTCCTGGCTTGAAGGCACACGGTCTTTCCGTGAAGACTGCCGGTGACGCGCTTCGCCTCGGCAACGAGATCATCGCCAGATTCGAAGCGGCAGCATCGGAACGGGATGAGGTGGCGCGCGAAGCGATACTGCACGCCGTCGTCATTGGCGGGGGTTTCAGCGGGGTGGAAGTGGCGGGCCAGATTAATGACCTGATGACGAGGCTAAGAAAATCGTATCCGGAAGTGCAGGGCACCGCGCACTGCGTCACCATCTTGCAGCGCGGCACGCGTGTGATTCCGGAATTCGATCACAAACGACTCTCAGAGTTCACGCTTGGAAAGTTGCGAAAAAATGGAATCGAAGTTCTGCTCGAGACTAGCGCCAAAGAGGTCACGAATTCCTACATCCTGCTCGATTCGGACGTGCGGATTCCGACGCGCATGGTGATTTGCACAATCGGTACGCAAACCGTACCACTGATTGAAGGGCTTGGGCTGAAGCTTGAAAAAGGCCGCATTCAAACGGAATCCGACATGCGTGTTCCCGGCCGGCGGAACCTTTGGTCCATCGGAGATTGCGCGGTAACCGTTAACGAGTTCGATCGAAAACCCACGCCACCGACGGCGCAGTTTGCGATCCGCGAAGCGGGGCAGCTTGCCACGAACATTGCGCTGGCCATCAAAGGCCAACCCACCAAGCCGTTCCGATTCCGGCCTCAAGGGTTGCTCGCTTCCATCGGGCGACAAAACGGCGTGGCTGAAATTTATGGATTTCAATTTTCCGGATTCCTTGCGTGGCTGCTTTGGCGCGCTGTCTATCTGCTCAAGATTCCAGGGTTGGGAAACAAGATCGGCGTGGCAATCGACTGGCTGGCGGACGCCGTATTCACGCCGTCTCTCGCGAGAATCCGCCTTCCCGGCGACCCTCAACCGAGAAAGATTCACTATGGACCGGGTGACCTGGTCTTCGACAGTGCAAACGCGGGAAATACGGCACACTTCATAGCCAACGGTAAAGCCGATCTTTTAATCGGGGACGCAAAACAGCCCCACGCCAAACTCGAAAAGGGCGACTACTTCGGAAAGGCGATCTTCCATGGAGATTCCAAGGACGACCCGCGAATTCGCATCCAAGCAAACACCTCGCTAGATGTCATCGAAGTCGATGGGCAAGCTTTCCTCGATATGTCCCAATCTTTCAGTCCGTTAAACGCACAGGTGGCCGGAGCTTTAAAAGCAAGAACCATTTTGGGCAGATTGCTTCGCGAGCAGACACAGCATCCAAATCTCGCAGCGTTACGAGTTGAGCAGGTGATGGGGCCCGCTCAGGACCTGTTCGGCTCCGAGATCACTCTTGACGATGCTCTCGAACGCTTTAGGGACGATAGGCCTGGATATTGGGTAGCCGCGCCGGATGGAAAGCTTGTGGGCTTTCTCGGCCGGATGGAACTCTACGAGGCACTTGCCTGCAAGCCGGGAGAAACGCCCATTTCGGAAGCGGTTCGCAAGGCACCGCCACTGCTGATGCCGGATCAAGACCTTTTTTCAGCAACGCTGGCACTGTTGCGCTCCGGATTCGACAACATTCCGGTCGCCAAAGAGAACTGCCGGGTGGTGGGTCTGTACGATCCGCTTGCGCTACTCCAGCACCGCGAACAGTTCGGAGGCGAGCCAAAAGATTTCAATGAATAAGCAACGATGCACATTGCCGATCGCAGTCGGGCTAACCGCGCTTCTGACTGCCGCGATCGCGAGGGCACAACAGGCAGAAGCCCCTGATTTGACGGTCGATCAAGCAGTGGAGCAGGCGCTTCAGAACAATTCGTCGCTCAAGAAAGCCGAATTGGAGACACGCAAATCCGCTCGGGAACTGGCAGCCAACCGAACCAAGCGATTCGCAAATCTTCAACTTTATGCGCTCGGCTCGCAACTTCTTACCAAGCCATCAATCACCTTTCAGCAGGGAGCTTTGGGAGTTTTATCCGGTAATCGGGCCGGTTCCCGCCAACGACCAGAAGATTGAGGTGGCGCGGAAACCGACCGCGATCGTTGTCGCGTCAGCCAGCCAGCCGCTCTCCACGCTTTACAAGTTGCATTTGCAATTGACGGGACAAGCGTTCGGCGTTGAGGCTACGCGCCAGGAGGAACGCAAGACGCGCCTCGATATCACCGACCGGGTCAGGCGCGCCTATTACGATGTTGCCGAAACGCAGAGCCAGCTCTATAGCCTGCTCGCTTCGCTTCCTTACTACCAGGAATCGAAGCGGTTGGCCGTCGAACGGAGACGAAGAGAAACCATCCTCGAATCCGAATTGCTCGAGGCTGATTCCCAACTTCTTGAAAACGAGGATTCGGTTGCGGAAGCCAAGAATCAGCTAGCCACATATTCCGAATCACTGAACGATTTGATGGGAAGGGATATTCACACACAGTTCCGAGTGCCGGGCGTACAGGCCATCGGCGCGGATCTAGAGTCTTTTGAAGCGCTGGAAGCGAGGGCGATTGAAAACCGTCCCGATTTGAAGAAGGCGCAATTGCAAGTTCGGCAGGCGGAATACGAGAGCCGCGCCAAAAAGGCGGAATATATCCCGGAAGTAAGTTTGTCAGCAAATTACGCCACAACGGTGAATTTTGGCAGTTCTCTGCCAAGCAATATCACATCGGTAGGCCTTTTATTGTCATTTGAGCCGTGGGATTGGGGGCGCAAACGCCAGGAACTGGCGGGTAAGCGCCTGCAGGAAGCGGAGGCCAAAGTTACGGTGGACTCCACTATGCGCACGGTTTTGCTCGATGTGCGAAAGGCGGCGAGGCAAATCGAGAATACACGGCGGCAAACAATGCAGACCGAATCCGCGCAACGGACTTCACGCGAGAAGCTGCGCGAAACGCAGGAACAATTTGCAAGGGAAACAGTCTTAGCGAAAGACCTGTTTTCCGCGCAATCCAATTTGGCCGAGGCCGATTATGAACATCAACAGGCACTGTCCTCGTTCTGGAAAGCGCGAGCGTACCTGAAGAAATCAATAGGAGAAGAATAATGCGCTTCATCACCGGCGGCCTTGCCATATACATGGCACTTGCTAGCGCGGGCTGCGGGAAAAAAAAGAAGGAAGCGGAACCGGTGCCGGTTCCGGTCAAGGTGGAAAGTGTTACGTCGCGGGACATCAAACCCGTCTGGCGCTATTCAGGTGACATTCGACCGGATTCAGAAGTCCAGTTGGCCTTTAAGCAGCCCGGGTACGTGATCTCGCTACATCAGGTACGGGGCGCGGACAGGCGTCTTCGCAGCGTTCAGGTGGGCGATGAAGTCCCGGCGGGTACAATACTGGCTCAAGTACGGCGCACCGATAATCAGGCCGAGTTGGTGCAAGCTGTTGGTCAAAAGAGGGCTTCGGAGGGCACGCTGGAAGCGGCGCGCGCTCAAGTGGATCAGGTAAGAGCCGATGAGACCAAAGCGGCTCGCGATTTTGATCGGGCGAAGCAGCTCTACGCGGTGAAGGCGATGACGAAGCCTGACTACGATTCGGCGGAAGCGAATTACAAGAGCGCCGCAGCCAAAGTAGACGAAGCAACGCGAACGGTCAGCACCCGCGAAGGTCAATTGCAGACCGCTGCGGGGCAGGTCGACACGGCACAAATCAACTTGGGCGATACGCGCCTGATTGCGCCGATGCCGTCCGTGATCGTATCGAAAATGGTGGAACCCGGCAGTTTGGTTTCAAACGGCACAACTGGCTTCACGCTCGCGGATGCCCGAGTGGTGAAGATTGAGTTCGGAGTTCCCGACAGCATGCTCCGGCATTTCCATTTGGGGGCTTCTTTGCCGGTTGAAGTGGATGCGTCGCCCGGGCGGTTGCT
>CAXSIG010000340.1:0-6372 GCA_964237255.1 uncultured Bryobacteraceae bacterium | reverse complement strand
TTGTCCCCCGAATAGCCCGCCTGTCCCGTGCCCGCCACCGTGGAGATTCCACCCGTCGCGGTAATCTTCCGGACGACATGCGCCGTGATATCCGAGAAATAAACGTTTCCCGATGAGTCCACTGCAATGCCCGCTGGGCTGAAAAGCGTAGCGGCAATAGCTGGGCCGCCATCGCCCGAGTACCCACGCACACCGGTCCCCGCAATGGTCGCAATGCGTCCATCGGAGGTAACCTTGCGAATCCGGTGACTATCCTGGTCCGCGATATACAAATTTCCCGCGCCATCGAAAGCAATCCCGGCAGGATTCGTCAGTAAAGCGGAAGTGGCCGCACCGTTATCGCCCGTTGGCCTGCCGGAGCCGGCAATCGTGCTGATCAAATAATTGGGAAACTGGGCAAGAATTGCGGAACAGAAAAGAGAAAGAAAGGCGGCGTATCGGAACATAGATCAGCGATACGTTAACACGCTGGAACGAAAAGTAAAACTAATCGGAACATCGTCTCCTACCCAATTCCGATTCATGCGGTAAGTATTTCATCAAACAACGCCCAGCTCGTCTCTTTGCGAGCTAGTAATTATAGGAATAGTCGGTAATCCAATGGACTCTGTGTTGCCGCAGCGCAAATGCCGGTAAGTCCAAACGATGAAAATCTCTTCGAAACGGCTGGCCCTCCACAGTCCCCGTGAGAGACAAATGCCGATCGTCTACACGCCGATAGGAAAGGGAGCCGGTAGCAGGACCATTCCAGCCTCGTAGCCTCATCGTTTGCTTTTTGATATCCGGCGTCATCCCAAGCCGGAATAGACTTCCGTCCGACCTCCGGATGCCGATCGATCCTTCGCGTTCAATCAGGATCCGCTGCCAGTCCTGATAGGGCGAGCTGGAAGACAGTGTTGTCGGAGCCCCGTCCGCCTCCCAAATTCCGTAAAGCCCATCGCGCTTCGAAAGTTCCGTGGGGCGCGCGCGATACTCCGAAAACGCCCGCAGGAGTGTGGAATTAAGCAACGCGCCGACCGTAACGACTTGCATCGCAACGGAGGCATAACGCAACCAGCGGCGCTCGAACCGCGGAAGATGAACTCCTTCCAGCTTCGAAGGCTGCCGAAGAACAAGAAATTTCCAAAGCGCCTTGGCATCGGGCGCCAGCAGGAAAGCGCCCATCAGCAGGTAGTGGCAAGAGTACAGCTTGACTCCCACATCGTAGAAGACGTTCAGCGCGACCACGTTCAGCAGCACAGCGCAGGCTGAGATCGCGCCCAACGTGCTGGTTCTGCGAAAGAGTAGCAATAGTCCCGCCATTGCTTCGAGAGCCCCGGAGAATATTTGATAACCCGGCGATGCGCCCATCATGGCCCACAAAATCCCCATGGGTGATGATTCGCCGAAGGTTTCGGTCAGACGGACAATACCGGGGTCTGGAAACTGCATGGGAAAGACTTTCACGAAGCCGTAGGACAACATCGTGTTCGCCAATGAAAACCTAACCACAAGGCGAGCCCATGGGTACAGAACACCTTCGAATCGGCGTCTTCGGTCCACGGCCAGCCATACCAGAGTGAGTAGTAGGGTAATGCCAACAAGCACAAACGCCCGAACATAGCTGAGTGTCGTGTCACCGCTTCCGGTCGCATGGTACTGGGTTACTGGTCCGCTTAAACCGAACACGTGGACCGCGACCCAGGGCGGCCAACTGTAAGGGACGATGGGGAGAAAGAAAGAGGAATAAAACAGGCTGAAATATACCAACAGAAATCGGAAGCCCGCGACCGCGGGAAGGTTTGCAAAGGAGACACGCGCAGCCCCACCGCTGTTCTCTCGATGCGTGTCGATCTCTTCGCTGACGATCATTTCGAAATAGTGTATCAGCGAAATCAGCCGTTGCGGTCACAGAAATTCCACAACAAAATTCACCAGCAAATTCAATTATTGCGGCTGTTTTCGGCCATAAGTCCGTGCTCGCGAATGCAACACTGTAGCCGGATAACTATGGCAATCTCACCGACACCAATCGATAAAGCGGTACAGAATCGCGCTAATGCGGAGAAGTCCACGGGCCCCAAGACGGACGAAGGAAAAAAACGCTCCAGCCTGAACGCGCTTCGGCACGGATTCACTTCGCACGTGGTCGTCATGCCCTGGGAAGATCTCGAAGCCTTCAAGGCCTTCGAAGCCAAGTGCCACAATATGTACGCCCCCATTGGCGACCTGGAAAAAGAGGCCACCCAATCGCTCTCCGAATTCCGCTGGCGCATGCGACGAGTCGGTGCGCTTGAAAGCGCTATGTTCACCCTCGGCCACGAACGCCACGCCGAGAAGATCAACTTGGGCGAAGAAGAAAACATGCAGCCCATCCAATCAGGATTGGCCGCCGCTATCACCTTCAAGGTCGATGCCGACACGCTCCTCAAGCTCTCGGTTCACGAACAACGCCTCTCGAAGCAATTTCACGTCGCCGAAGCGAGACTCTTCAAACTCCAGTCCGACCGCCGCGACCGCATGGCAACCGAGATCACCGAGGTCATCCAAATCCGTAAAGTACACAAACAACAGAACCGCCCGTTCTTCCCCGCGCAGTTTGGCTTCGTTTCAACGCTCCCGGAAATCGAGAAATATGTTCGCAAAACCCGCGCGATGGAGGGCCGTCTTGACCCGGAACTCGGCTCCGAAAACAAAGTTAATGGATAAAATTCACGGGTGAAACCAGCTCAGTACGCCCGAGTTGCGCCCGTCACCACTCCGCTACCGATCCATCGTCATGGAAAGCGCGCGTCATGGGCTTCGTCCCGCCGAACGGATACTTCGCCAAACTCGCCTCGCTCAGTTCGAACCCCAACCCAGGTTTGTCGCGCAAGGGAAAACGTCCGTCCACCATGCGCATCGCCGGAAAGCCGAACCACTCTTCCCAAACTTTGTCCTGCGGCGACGCCTGCACACCACCGCAAATCTCCTGGATCAAAAAGTTCGGCAGCGCCGAATCCACATGCAGCGTAGCCAGCCCGCCGATCGGTCCCTCGCAAGCATGCGGTGCCATCGAAACTTGCGAGATCGCCGCCAGCGACGCCGCCTTCCAAAGGCCCGTAACGCCGCCCACGTGATTGATATCAGTTTGGAGAATATCGATAATGCCCATCTCGATCAACTCGCGGCATCCATAATGCGCCACCAGCCGCTCGCCCGTCGCAATCGGAGTCGGCGAACTCTTCGCAATCCGCGCCATCGCGCCCACGTTCTCCGGAGGGCAAGGCTCTTCCACGAAAAGAAGATTCAGCGGCTCCATCTCTTTGATCAGGATGCGCGCCACACTCGGACTCGTCTTCGCGTGAAAATCGATCGCAATATCGATATCCGGCCCCAGTCCCTCGCGCAACGCCGCAACTTGCTTCACCGCCCGATCGATTTTCGCGTGTGTCTCAATCCACTCGTAATAGCCCGGAATGCCGGACTTCAAACATGAGACGCCCGTCTGGAACGCGGTCTGCCGCAATTCTGCCAGCTGCTCTTTGGTTGTCGGGTTCGCATGGTAATAACCGCGAACGCCGCGCGGGTCATGCGGACCGCCCAGCAGTTTGTAAACCGGCATTCCCAGCACCTTGCCGCGAATGTCCCACAGCGCCTGATCGATACCCGAAATCGCCGAGCCCATCACCGGCCCGGCGCGATAAAAGCTCTGGACATACATCGATTGCCAGATGTGCTCCACCTGCATCGGGTCCGCGCCGATCAGAAAATCGCGGAAGTCCTCGATGCAAGCCAACACTGCGGCCGCCTTGCCTTCCAGCGTGCCCTCGCCCCAACCCACCACGCCCTGGTTGGTCTCCAGTTTCACGAAAACATAAGGACGGTCCGAATCGCGCGTCAGCGAAACGCCGAACACTTTCAGACCGGTAATCTTGACGCCGGAGCTGAACTTTTCGAAAGCCGCGTCACCGGCGGGAGGCGGCGCAGGCGCGCATCCACAGAAGTCGGCAGGCCGATGCGGTCGTTTTGCCGAAAGCGCGACCCCAGCCGCTCCCACTCCAAGAAATCCTCTACGCAGCACGATATTGCTCCAAAGCGCGCTCATTCACTTCGATACCCAGACCCGGCGTCAAAGGGATCGTTGCGAATCCATCGCTCACACGCTCGATGCCTGCACCCGCAATCGCCGCGCGCATTGCTCGATCCTCAGCAGAGGCCGGCAAAGGAATCTGCTGAATGTAGAAATTGGGCAAGCTGGCCGCCAACTGCAAAGCGGCGGCGGTCGCAATCGGTCCCCCCACATGCCGTGGCGCCATGGCGACATAATAAGTTTCCGCCAAAGCCCCAACGCGCCGCGATTGTGTCAAACCGAAGTGATGCAAATCCGGCCGGACCACGTCCACCAAGCCGTCGCGCAACAAATCCTGAAACGCCGAGGCTTCCGTCACCTCCCGGCCAAAACCAAGCGGCGTCACCGATTCCCCCGCCACCTTGTGAACCGTCTGCAGGTTCGCCGCGCCGCAAGGGTCGTCGAACCACAGGGGATGCAAACCCGCAACCGTCGTCGCAACGCTCGCCGCATCGCTGGGCGTCAAGGTTCCCTCTGCCTCCAGCACCACGTCCACGCCCTGCGCCCGAGCGGCTTCCAGGACCTTGCGAACTGCGATCTGGTAAGCCTGCCCCTGGTTGCGAGCCGTCGTCGCGGGGACCCGCAATCCGACTGCTCGATATCCCGCGCCGGTAGCCAGCGCAAGCTCCTTCACCGATGCATAGGCCCGCACCTTCGTACGTGTAGGTCCGCCAAGCACGCGATAGATCGGAGCCTTGCAAGACTTACCGACGATATCCAGAAGTGCCATGTCCATGGCTCCCGCAAGCGGAATCTCGCGAGTAGCTGTTGCATAGCTGGTTGCGTCCCGGCCTGTCCAGAAACGCCGGACCGCGGCAATATCCTGTGAAGAAGCCCGAGCGCACTCGCCGTAGCCCGTGAGTCCGCCAGCCCGAACGCGTACAATACTGTACTCCGCGCCCGATACCGGTTCGCGGAGTGGAAAAAGATCGATTGCCGAAATGGCCAAGGCCGATGCCACGAAATAGACTATATCTTAGTTTGCCGACTTACTCCGCTTTAACGCTCCTGATATTCGCCACGTCTTCATTCGGCGCTGACCTGTCGACGTGCCGCGCCGCGTATACAGCCGGCGAACTCACCATTGGAAACTCGCACATTGAGCGCAAATGGAAAGTCGCCAACGGCCAGCTCCACGCCACCTCGTTACGCGACCTCGATTCCGGCAAGCAATGGCTCTCCCGCCCCGCGCAACAATCCGCGGGCGAGGCGAAGCTGACGACGAAGTCCGGCAAGCTGGGCTCCGTGGAAGCGGAATCGCTCGTAGCCGAACTTGCCACATCGGGAACCACCTACAAGTTCCAAGTCTTCCCCGATGCGTCCGGCATCTCGATCCAGATAACCGGATCAGGCAAGTTGCAGGAAGACTTAGCCCTTGCCCCGACGCACCTCAAGCTCACGCAAGTGCGCCTGCTGGACCAGACCGACATCCACAATGAGCTGGTCTTCGAAGACGAATGGCTCTTACATCCGAGTGAGCCGCTCAGCCTGGCCGGCGATCTCTTCCGCGTCGAAGACTCTCTCACGGGCAGCGGCCTGGCGTTGCTGAAAGAAGCACCGCTCCCACACGCCCGCCCCGTCCCAAGCGGTCCCGATCTCACTTATGACTCGGCGGCACGGCTCCACTTCTTGAGTGACGATGGCTACCGATTTGTCCTGCTGACCTACTCGGGAGGGAGCTACGGCTTCACCGCAGCCCTGCAAAAGTATCAGCGCCAGCTGCGCGTATTCTCGCCCGATCGCGATGCCCGCTTTCTCAGCAACACGTGGGGAGACCGCTCGCGCGACGCACGTATCAACGCGGATTTCATGTCGAAGGAGATCGCGGCAGGCGCCCGCCTCGGTGTTGATGTGATCCAAATCGATGACGGCTGGCAGAAAGGACGCACAGCGAACTCCGCAGTCGCGAAGGGTGTCTGGAACGGCTTCTGGGCCGCCGATCCGCAATTCTGGACGCCCGATCCCGTCCGCTTTCCAGGCGGTCTTAGTCCCGTTGTCGAACTCGCCTCTCAGAAGCACATGCAGTTCGGTCTGTGGTTCGCGCCCGATTCCAGCAACGATTTCTCCAACTGGGAAAAGGATGTCGCCAAGCTTCTCGATCTCCACCGAAACTCCGGCATCGACTACTTCAAGATCGATGGCGTAAAAGCGATCACCAAGCCAGGAGAGCGAAACCTTCGCCAGTTCTTCGACCGCCTGCTGACCGAATCGAAAGGTGAGATTCGCTTCGACCTCGACGTTACCGCTGAGATCCGTCCCGGCTACTTCGGCATGATGAACGT
>CAXSIG010000339.1:5081-6390 GCA_964237255.1 uncultured Bryobacteraceae bacterium | reverse complement strand
GGAGGCAAACAATTCCTGCACATCATTGCCGGAGCAGTGGGCGATGAACTCGCGGCGGACTATGAGCAAGTCTTACGCGCGATTGGAGTAGTTGGGCCGAACCAAGCTTTGACGGACGTCATTCCGTTTGTAACGGCTACTACCGAACAACCATTCACTCAAAGAACGGACGTGGGGCGGCGCGTGGATGAGACAAAGCTGATCAACATGAACGCGTATACGAATAGCCTGCAAGCGCCTCCGGCTCCGGCGGGCATCGACCGCGTCTTGGCCGCGCGGGGCCGTGAAAGTTTTCGGACAGTGTCGGCCGGTGGAGGAAATTGCACTTCCTGTCACCAGGAAAATCCAAACATGTTCGTTCCGCCGATTGTGACGCCCATTGCAACAATGTATCCGGGCTACAGTCCGAAGCTGATCGCGACCCGGCCCAGACCGCTCTCGGACGTCCTTAACTCGGAAGGGCCAAATCCGTTCTGTGACGATATGCTGAGCATCGTCGACGCCACCCGAGAGAATCGCGGCGATGTGCGCGGCCTTGTGCCGCCCCTCTTGCTTGATCTGCCTCGCAAGACAGCATTGTTGCATGACGATTCCGTGATTGGCGGCAACTTCGATGCGGCTGCTGATTCCTTGCTAAATCCGTCCCGCGGGCCGCTTTCCGCCCACCCGTTTTATATCGCCGACGCTGGCGACCGCCGTGCGGTTGTCGAGTTTCTGAAGAGTCTGGAAATTCGAACCGGAGCGGACATGACCGCTGTTTCTTCCGCGAGTTTTACGGGATCTGAGCTGGCACGCGGTTCGATTGTCACTATTTCCGGTACTTTACTGGCCACGTCGACACAAGCTTCCGACCCGGCGTCTCCTCCCACAGCACTGGCGGGCACGACGGTCACCGTCACCGATAGCGAGGGAATCACGCGGGCTGCCAGTCTGCTTTATGTCTCGCCCACTCAGATCAACTTTATTATTCCTGCCGCTACTACGGTAGGAAGCGCGATGCTCACGGTAACAAGCGGTGACGGCGTGGTTACGGCCGCGACGATACAGGTATCGCTTGTCAGTCCCGGTTTGTTCACCGCCAACTCAAGCGGTGCAGGGCTTGCGTCAGCTGTGATCACGAGGCAGCGAGCCGGCTCTGCGGATACCGTGCAACCGGTATATCGTCTGGATCCAGCGACGCAGCGGTTCGTTGCCGTTCCAATAGACCTAGGCCCGAGCACCGACCAGGTGATGCTCACGCTCTTTGCTACCGGAATTCGGGAGCTCGGCTCACTGGCGACGATCTCCGCGAAGATCGGAGGGATAGACG
>CAXSIG010000339.1:0-5071 GCA_964237255.1 uncultured Bryobacteraceae bacterium | reverse complement strand
CGCCTGTGTCGTTCGCAGGTCCTCAAGGCCTCGCCGGGCTCGATCAGATTAACTTGACGCTACCGCGCGTGTTGGCGGGCCGGGGTGCAGTGGATGTGGTGATCATCGTGGAAGGCAGGACCGCTAACACGGTAAGTATTACAATCCAGTAAGTGACTCGGAAGGACTGGTTAACACTCACCAATCTTCTTGTGCGAAGTTGTTTCGCGAAAAGTAGGTTCTGCCCGTAACTATTTGTCGTTTCCGGCGAATTCACTGTTAGGTGCAGAATGTTTCTTGTGGATTTAGCGAACTTCCGTCTCACTTATTAGGTTCGACAAGTACGCGCGAACTTCGGCGAGGTGAGTTCTTATGCAGGCAAGGGGATCCGGTCCAAGCGGTACATGTGGTCCTGTTTGGGCGGGTCCAACTGTGCGTTAACACGAATGAGGGCAAGCAGATTCCGCTGTATACAGCTCGCGCTGGGGAGTGCGTAGCAGAAGCTGCTTTGTTCGCCGAAACTTATTGCAGTGACGGAGTCGCGGAGACCAGATCGTCCGTTCGGGCGTTTTCACCGGCGTGTCTTCGTAATATCCTTCGCGATCGGCCGGACTGGGCCGCGGAATTTATGAAGCTGCAAGCAAGACGTTGTCACATCCTTCGGACTAATCTGGAACTTCGGAGCCTTCGAACGGCAAGGCAACGAATACTGCAGTATGTCGCCGTGAACGCAGCTCCCGGCACGAAGACCTTTACCTTGGACCGGAGCCTGAAAAGCCTATCCGACGATCTCGGGCTCACACCGGAGAGCTTCTATCGAACGCTGGGCCTGTTATCCGATCAGGGGATCGTGAAACGCACCAGAAAGACAATCGAGATTCAACAAGCTCTGTAAGAACTGAATCTCCGGGAGTATGGGGCTCTGAGGTAACATGTCAAGGAAAAGCGATTGCCGAATCAGCATTTTAGTTTTGCGGCGTGTCCTGGACTGTATTCAGGCCGATTCTTGTGATCAAGGACGCAAACCACCCTCAAGAAAACGACGTTCCATCATTAGAGTGCCTGATGCAACGCTATCAGCAGTCAGATCCGGCGGCAGTAACCCTCCTTGCCGAAAAGCTTAGCCGAAAGCTATACCCGTTTTTTATTGCGCAAACGCGCGATCGGGAGCGCGCCAAGGATCTGCTTCAGGAGTGCTGGTTGCGAATACACAAAGCCCGTCATACTTACAGGCCGGAACAGCCCTTGCTTCCTTGGGTTTTTGCAATCGCCCGTCATGTCCGTGTAGATCATTACCGGCGAGCCCAACGAATCGCACGCATTGAAGCTTCGGAAAGCGATTGGACGGATGCCAAGGAAGCGAGTTACCAACCTACAAATCCGGCGTCTTTAGATCTTTGGAGATTATTAGGAGCCTTGCCGGAACAGCAGCGGCAAACTGTGCTGATGCTGAAGTTAGCGGGCCTTAGCTTACAAGAGGTATCGCTAGCAACGGGCGCCAGCGTTGGGGCAGTGAAGCAGCGCGCACAGCGCGCTTTTGCGGCACTACGTTTGTCGATCGGGGAGCGGCGATGAAACACTCGGATATCGAAAAGCTTCTCGCTGAAAACCGAAAACCCAACTCTGAGGAACAAGCTCACCTTGCGGATTGTGAAAGTTGCCGATCGTTGACAACCCTCTTGAACACTGAAGTCGGCCAACCTTCGGGCAACGAGTTCCGATCCTTTGTTTCGAAGCTTCCCACGCCTAGCCCCGTGAAACCGCTTCCGTCCAATACAACCCTGGCATGGATGGCGGGAAGTATATTTTTGTTGTTCTCCTTGGTTGCCGGCCTGATCGTCGGATTGAAAGGTTTCGATCACCTTAGCGTCCTGAACCGGATTCTCTACTATTCCGGAATTCTGATCTGCGGCATGCTGTTTTCGGTTGGCGCCGTGCAGGTTGCCGTACCAGGCTCAAGGGTCGTAGTGCCTCTTCCCGTTGCTGTAGGGGGGTCTTGTCTTGGAATTGCTCTTCTTGTCGCGGCAATGTTTCAAAACTTTGCGGTGGCCCATTTTCTAGAAGACGGTATCCCTTGCTTGCTCTTGGGAAGTGGCTGCGCCATTCTTTTCGGCGTTATTGCGAGCCTTCTGCTGAGAAAGGCCTACGTGACTGACATTCTGGCAACTGCGGTTTTCATCGGAACTTTCGCTGGATTTTCCGGTGTAGCGGTATTAAGTCTGCATTGCCCAATTCAAAACGCGACGCACATTATCGTCTGGCACTTAGGGGTAATAGCTGTAGCCGCTGCCGCCGGTCTGCTTCTAAGTATCGTTCTCCGAAAGCTCCGGATTGGCTGAGTTGCGGCGACAATTGGCCCGAGCTTCTTGCCAAGAAGCCCGGCCAATGCTCGATTCAGAGCTACTGATCCATCTTCTTGCTCTTCATTCCCTTCATCGAATGCATCTTATCCATCATTGCCATTTTTTCGTCCGATGACATTCCGTCGAACATGGTCGCCTTTTCCGATGTCGACATCTTATTCATCATCAACATCTTCTCCGAGGAGGACATCTTGCTCATGTCTTTGCCGTTCATAGACTCTGTTTTGGCAAGCATCGCCATCTTGTCCTTTGATGGCATTTTGTCCATCATGGAAGCCTTCTCTTCCGGCGACATTTTAGCCATCATCGCCATCTTCTCGTCACTTGTCATCATTTTGCCGTGCATGTTGTCTTGCGCGGACGCGGGCATTAGGGCCAGTCCGGCGAGTACTGCCAGAATGGCTGAAGTCTTTCTAGGTTGAGGCATTGGTGTGAAGCTCCTTTGGATGAATCGTTTGGACCGCAGTTTCTTCTTGGATAAGGCCAAAAAGAATGACCGAACGGAAGGCCACTTCATAACCAGTACCAGCATGCGAGGACAATCGTTATGATCGCAATCATTGCGGCAGCAAAGAACCGCTCAATGCAGCAGCTAATCCAACTTGCTAACGGTTTCGCCCGATACGCTTAATGAAGATCAATAGCAGCGCCCTTCCTAATCAGACAAGCGACTGTTTTCACGTTGGCGATCCTGCCTCGCAATTCAGCACTTAATTGTGCAAAGCGCCGGCTTTTCTTTGGCCGTACCAAGTCTTCTCAGCATGGCGTTTACCGGCAGCTCCCGTGCGGTCGGCAAACCGAAAGTTGAGCTTGCGAAACGGCGTTATCGTCAAAATGCCCGGACCAATACTGGTGAACAAATCGGGGCAAGTCTCCGTATTTGATCTTGGCGTCTGAAGTTCAGGAGGGCGTTGGAGAGGATCATGGGGACGAGAAGTCTGGTTGTTTACTCGGCAGTTGTGACGACGATGCTTGCAATCTTTGTGTTGACAGGTTTTGCGGCACCCACAGTTCAGCACATTGACGAAATCGATGTGCAGCGCATCAATGTCCGCGAGTCCGATGGCACGCTGCGTATGGTGATCTCTAACCAAGCACGTCTGCCCGGTGTAATCAAGGCAGGTAAAGAGCAGCGGAAGGTTGACCGGCCTTACGCTGGAATGCTCTTTTATAACGATGAAGGGACAGAAAACGGCGGTTTGGTATTCGGCGGTCGTCGAAACGCGAACGGAGAAGTTGTCGACTCTGGAGCGAGTCTTTCGTTCGATCGTTACGGCGCGAACTCTCAAATTGTGCAACTCGCCGGTATTGACGATTCGAAGAACCATATTGTGGGGCTGATGATTTCGGACAGTGATCCGACAAGCACACGGCGACGCGTTTTCATCGGCCACGATAAAGAAGGTGTGGCTAGCGTCTCACTGATGGACAGGAACGGACGAAAAAGAATTCTCTTACAGGTAGCAGCAGACGGAGCTCCGAGTCTTTCGTTTCTCGACGTGAACGGCAAAGTAGTCAATCAGATCAGCCCAGCCCAACCGTAGTATCTTGGCTTGATAATCGCTCATTGGCGATTCGGTTCCGATGTTACCCGCTGCTTGCTCATTTTCCCGTGATCTCGGCCCGCATCCTGCGGTCTAATGCTCAGCCCGATTGCCTCTAGTGCGCTCGGCAGTTTTTATAGTCGGGCCCCGAGAACGGCGCGCGGGTTATGCGTTTATCAGCTTCCAATACCCTTCTGAGACGACTTCCACGTTGCCGTCGAATACCTTCAGTGCTGTCTGGTCGTCAATGGCGTAAGAGGGTACGGGAATCGTTGCAGCCAATCTCTCCAAGTTGCTCAGTGAGTTCTCCGGGAACCACTTGTGGTTAAGATGCGGATGCAATGCGATGTTAACGAAGCCGAGCGATTTGGCGGTTTCGGCAGGCAGCGCATGACCGCTGTAAGTGGTTCCAAAACGCGTCATGATCATGCTGCCAGCGCTCACTCCGACGTAGACCATCTTGTTAAGCGATGGCAAAAGGTCCGCAAGTCCGGAGTGAAGCATCCAGTAGGTAAGGTACTGGCAATCACCGCCGCCGACCAGCAAGACGTCGGTCTGTTGGAAAAGCGGAGCCCAACGATCTCGCTGAAGGCTAGGAAGTGCCGTGAGTTCGACCACCCCAAACGACTTCCAGCCCATGTCGCAGAATGGATCGCCGATGGTTCCAGGGATCATTCTGGCCGCGATTTCGGAGCCGTGCGGAAAGGGGTTTGCGCTGGGAAAGGCATATATGGCAGTTGGAATGAAAAGCGCGCTGGACTCGGCGAGAGGTTTGCCGAGCAGGCTGAGCAGTGAACTATGGATGCTCGCGTTGCTGATTCCGGCGGAAGTGAGAAGCAGTTTCATGATTGTGGGGTCTCAGGCTATTCGCCTTCTCCTTTCTCCAAGAGACGCGGCTGCACGATTGCAGGTCGGCCGCACGCGGGCACGAGGCGAATGATTGAACCCGAAGCGCCTAAACCGCCTAACGCCCAATAACCAACAAAGGGGCGCACTGCCCTTCCACCTGAGCGGATTCCCCCCAAATCAGTTCTTCCGACCGGCCAGATACCGTTCGAGTTTACCGAACGATTCCGACCAACCCTGGATGCAGTCCTTCTGCATCTCGTCAGGGATACCCTGCTGGGCTAAGCGGAATCGGCTCGCCGCCTGGATAAAAACAGTCATAAAGGAGGCCAAGTCGCG
>CAXSIG010000338.1:4633-6391 GCA_964237255.1 uncultured Bryobacteraceae bacterium | reverse complement strand
GCAGGCATAACCGACCTGCGATACCCAATCCCGTGGCATCAGATTGAAACGCGGCCGGGTGTGTTTGACTTCTCTTGGATAGATGGGCCGTTAGAGCACATTCGTCGGAATGGAATGCGGCCCATCGCCGACCCGCTGCATCATACCTCGTTCCCTGAGTGGCTTGAAGACGGCTTTAACAATCCGGCTTTTGCAGATCGATATCTTGCGTTTCTTGACCGCATCCTGGAGCGATATCCTTGGATCAATCGCTACACAGTATTCAATGAGCCGTTTGCAACAACTGTACTGTGTTCATTGATGGGTGTCTGGTACCCCTATAAGTCTTCAAACGCGGCGTTTGCACGAATGTCGATTCAGGTGGCTCGAACGATATGCGCCGCGTCCCGCCTGATTCGCTCTCGTGTTCCGTCCGTAGAGTTGATCCGCGTCGATACTTGCGAGTACCATCACGCCCTGGACCGGAAGTCAGAGCCTTGGGCGAACTTCTGTAACCAACGCCGGTTCTTGCTTGACGACTTGGTTATGGGACGTTTGAGCACGACGCATCCGCTTTGGTTTTATCTTCTTAGTAATGGAATTGAGGCCGAAGAATTGAGGTGGTTCCAGGAACATGCGGTGGATGTAGATTTTTTCGGGCTCGACTACTACGCGCATTCGGAGATGGATTGGGCCTGGGACCCGGGCGTGCACCGCGTGATTTTGCGTGAGCCAATATCATCGCCCAGGGGCTTTGCAGCCGTAGCGCGAGATTACATGAAGTATGGAAAGCCGCTGATGCTTACCGAAACGAACGTTCGGGGAAACATTTCGGATCGCGTCACTTGGTTGAAGTTCATGGAGGAGCAGTGTGAGCGTTTGTCGGCCTCCGAAGAAACGGTAAAGGCCTTCTGCTGGTTTCCCTCAATCGATTCCACTGACTGGGACCGTCTCTGCACCGAGTGCCGTCTATCGGTGGATCCCCAGGGGATTTGGCACTTGGACAGTTCGCGATGGCGGCGGCGCTCCTCCGATTTGTCAGATTGGTATGGCGCGCTTGCCAGGGGTTCCGCTACATCCGAAGACCTTCCCGCCTTTCGTTTCCGGCCGCCGCTCGATTGCCAGCTAGCCGGACATCTGAAACTAATGGCCCACTGGACAAGTTGGATTTCAGTTGACGAGCTTGCAGCGTAAGAAAAAGAATCCACTCAGACCGTGGATGAAACAACCCACAACCGCGCAGCACTGAGTGTTTGCATACGTAAGTTTGCCGGCTCGGGTTGTTAGCCTTCGAGCGAGGGGAACAAAATGTTTTATACCGATAGAAAGCTTCAATGGAACGTGCGCGTCGATAAACCGAATCCGCTCTTTGCCCGTATGCTTCAGCAGGCCATAGGGGGAGTAGAGGGCGAAATCCGCGTGTGCATGCAGTACTTTTTTCAAGCGTGGGGTTCCCGCGGTCCCGCGAAATATCGTGACATGCTACTCAACACAGCCACTGAGGAAATCGCGCATATCGAGTTCCTCGCGACAGCCGTTGCAATGAATTTGCAGAATGCTCCCGTATCTCTTCAAGAAGAGATATCGAATGATCCCATCGCCGGCGCGGTCCTGAATGGCATGGATATGCGGCACATCTTGTCTACCGGCCTTGCGGCTTACCCCGGAAACTCGAACGGCGTTCCGTTCTGCATGTCTCACATTTATGCAAGCGGCAACATTGCGGGCGATATGTATTGCAACGTGGCGGCGGAGGCAACCGGACGTACGCTCGCAGCC
>CAXSIG010000338.1:0-4623 GCA_964237255.1 uncultured Bryobacteraceae bacterium | reverse complement strand
TCAACATCGCGCGCGACACCATGCACCAGGAGCAATGGCTGGCCGTGCTGGAGGAGCTTGGGCCGTCGCACTTGCCGGTCCCGAACTCGTTTCCGCAATCGAAAGAGAATCAGGACTTCAACTACAGCTTCCTGATCACCACTACCGACGGCATCGGCAGCCAGCAAGGTCAACCATGGACTTCCGGCATGGCCCCTGACGGCAATGGAGAGTTCAACGTCAAAACCGCCGTGCCGCTTGGAACAGTGCCGAACCTTGGCTTTGGCCGTTCTGACACATTCGGAGAGAAAGAGCAGTCGAACGGTAATCTGGTTGGCATGATGCAACATGGCAAGGACATAGCCGATCGGATGCTCAAGAGCTAGCCGCAGATAAGACAGTACCGCCGTCGCGGACCGACTTTTTGCTTCATCCTGCAGTCTACAGCGCGTGTCGGTCCGCCGAGGCGGTCATCATGTTCCAGGCGTTCACGAATGTGTTCACATAACTTCCAAAACACGGTTCAGATAGTAATCGCCGGATGTCTTTCGCTTGGGCGACTGGCCGCTTAACATTTCTTGCGACCTCCGCAAGCAAAGCCGGCGGCGTAAACGGCTTTTGCATGCAAGCAACAATGCCAAGGCTGCTGTCCCATTCAAAGCGATTGCCCGACTTGAAATAATCGGCAAGCCGGGCCACAACGCTTTTAGCTCTCGCGCCAGTTCGAATCCGTTTTTTCGCGGCATGGCTAAATCCGTCAGCAGCAAGCTGATTTGTTTTGCCGGGTGTCTGCAAAATTCAGCGGCTTCGTGAACCATCGGCGGCGGCAATCACGGCATATCCCTGTCGACGAAGAACTTGGAAGTGACGTGAATATCCATTCCGGGGTCAAACCGGGGAGGAAATAAGCCCAGCCCGGATGAACATTCTTATCGCTCGGAATCCGCAGCTGTCCACCGTCATCGATGTGCTATTGCCGGAACAACTTCAGGGAACAGTCTGCAGCTGTATGTGGTCGGTCCTGTCCCGGCCCTGTATATGCAAGAATACCGGCGTGAACGCAATCAATTCCCGGGCTACACCTCCCTCCGCAGAAGCAAACATCAACGCCGTCGTGAACCTCGAGGAAACGGCTTCAAAAGAAAGAACGCTGCCGGATCGGATCTCCGATGCGATTGCCAACTTTGTAGGAACCATTCTCTTCGTTGGCTTGCACGTTGCGTGGTTCGCGTTCTGGGTTGGGATCAATTTGGGCAAATTCCGATTCGATCCCTATCCGTTTTCTCTGCTGTGCATGTTAGTTTCGCTAGAAGGCGTTTTACTTTCAACTTTTGTTTTGATCAAGCAAAACCGAATGAGCCAAAGGGCTGATAACCGCGCTCACCTTGATCTCCAGATCAACATGTTGGCCGAGCAGGAGATTACCAAATTGTTACAGCTGCAGCGATTAATTTGTAAGAAGCTCGAAATACGGGAAGCTGAAAGCGATGCTGAAGTACGCGAGCTTAGCGAAGTCACTGCGGTGGGAAATCTTGCTCGTGAATTAGCAAACAAAATGCCGGTATAGAGCGAATATGATGACGCTGGACCCCGTCTCGCCAGGATGTTGGGACTGTGATGCCAAAACCAAAGGAGAATGACAAGCATTCAGTAAACCCGAACACGGCTACGTGAGTCTGCGTAGATGGTCTCGCATAGCCTGATTCTGGCTTCTTCGATGACGCTGTACCGAAAATCGCCCAACCAGAAACAATGTAACGGCGACCGCAGCACCAACCAGCGCGAACCACATGCTTTCTAAGTGTAAGCGTTCGATGTCGTGTGCGAAGACTATAGAAGCGGGTGGAGAACTGGAAGTACTAAGCATCTCAAACGCGGTACGCGGGAGCTTTGGGATCAGATGTCGCAGACTAGCCGAGGTGCCGAAGCTCCTCACAACGCGGCTGATGCTTAAACGAGAAAGCGGACGGGGCTGCGTCCGCTTTTCTCCCACTTTTGGCTGAACTCTACATTACGATTTCTTGGTAACCTTCGATTTTTCGTGGGCTGCTTTAGAAGACTCGTGAGCCTTGGCTGAATGCTCATGGGCGGCTGTCGAGTGTTTCTCTCCTTGTTCTTTGTCGCCCTTTTCGTGATGTTCAGCAGCCGCGTGATGCGACTTCGCGGCTTTCTCGTGATGTTCAGCTGCTGCTTTGTGCTCTGTTTTTGGCATGGTATTCTCCTATTTTGGGACTGCGCTTAGATTCGGCTTCTTACTTTGCCGGTGCCCAGTTTTCTTCGCAATTGCATCTTTGTCGTTCAGTACAGCTTCTTGCAAAATCGGCGCTGAGATTACGGTCAACAGATGATCGGCGGCTTCCTCTTCTCCGAGGGTATGCGTTAAGAGATGAGCCACATCCATCTCACCCAAGAGCCGGGCTAACCCGCGCACATTGCCGTACCCTGCGATTTCGTAATGCTCCACTCTCTGCGCAGAGCCGACGAGTGCAATATCAGCGATCAAGGGATCTTTGTCACGACCCTCTTCCATCGTTTCTTTGCCTTCTTCGATGATTCCCATCATGGCCTTACAAGGCTTCGGTTGTGCCTTCTTATCCAATAAGTCGAAGGCCTTTTTCAATCGTTCGACATGGCTTTGCGTTTGTAGCAGATGCGACTCAAAACACTCTTTAAGTTTCGGATTATGAGCTGCCTCCACCATCTTGGGTAGAGCTGAGAGAATCTGTCCTTCTGCGTGCAGCAAATCCTGTAACTCTTCGACGAGTAGCTCTTGTAGTTGTCCCATGATGATCTCTAATGTTTTCCTTTGTGAGAATTGCCTGCCATTGCTGCCACTGGGACTCGTTCCCCGGTTAATTCTGAAGCTGCCGGCTGAAATGCCGGATTATCCACTCTGATCCAGTCGCCGCCTGTATTCCATCGCCCCGTGCTATCCGGCTCGCCGCGATCACCCACCCCGGTGGAATCGTTAAAGTACTGGTCCACTAAGCCGGGTGTTGGCGGAATGCAGCCAATAGAAAAAGCCGGCTTTCCCATACTTTCGAGTGCAGCGGTAAACGCTTTCAAGTGGGTAATTTCCCGCGACATCAAAAATTGAAGAGCGTCCAATGAACCTTGATCGTCAGTGAAGTTCATTAAACGTTCGTAGACAATCTTTGCGCGTGCTTCCGCAGCGATGTTGCTTCGCAAATCGACATCTAGTTCGCCGGTAATCTTCAGATAATCCGCGGTCCATGCGCTACCCATGGAGTTGAACAAATTAACGCCACCACCGCCCGCAATGGCAATGAGAGGATCGGCATGAGCAGCATGGCGATCAGATTTAGTCGGTTTCAGGTGCATGCGCGCTAAAGTTCCCACGACCTCTAAGTGGCTGAGCTCCTCGGTTCCGATATCCATGAGGAGGTCCTTTCTTTCGGGGTCATCGCAGTTGAGCCCCTGAATGGAGTACTGCATTGCTGCAGCAAGCTCACCGTTTGCTCCCCCAAATTGCTCGAGGAGCATATTCCCGAACCGAGGATCCGGCACACCGATGTGAACCGTATACATTAACTTTTTTATGTGATGGTACATGCACGAATTTATGCATCTTTGTTGCCATCCTCTATATCTTTCGGGAACTAACGCTGAACTCCAATCGATAGCTGCGTAACGACTTCAATGTTCACGCATTCAAGAGCGCAACTGATGACTGACGTCCTATCAGGAGCATCTGTGCTGCGCTAATTTGTTCTTCCGTAACTCATGAGAGTGGACGCAGCTTGGGTTCACGCTCCCAAACGCGGCCCTTTGAAGCTTCGACAGTAAACGTGCTCGGCGTGTTGCCTAGGATGGAAACAACTCCGCGGTCCGTTGCTACGCCTGCTTTTTGAAGCAATGCGGCAGCTGAGGGCAAATGCCGATCACCTTTAAGTGAGAGTAAGCATCTTGAACGAATCCGACAGCGGCGGGCTGCGTTGCTAATTGCTGTGCTCCTTCGGCCGAAACAGCAAGGAATATCGCATCGAAAAGAACCGACGGACCACCGGCTAGCTGGAAATCGGCGGCGATCTTTTTCCCGTCGGATCCTTTGGCTCCAGCGATTTTGGGCGCTATGATTTTCCTTTTGGCGCCGGCGGAATGCTGCCTGTGGCGCGCAGGATTGCCTGCAGATGACGCAACGCCGACCGAGCGGTCACCTTGCCGCGTTGCCAACGGCCAACGCAAGTGCAGTCACCAAGATGTTCCTCGATAAAACGCCGGATCGGAGCTTCTCCGATCGCGACGCAATCGGAATCGGGCGCGGACCAGGCAATAAAATGTTCAACGGCACGTTTGTACGCATGCGTTGCCAGCGGTCCATAACCACGCCCCTGCAGGGTCTTTGTATAGTGTTCGACCAGTCCGGAAAGCTTCACAGCAGTCGGCCCGGCGGTTGAGTCTGAAACAGGCATCTTCTCTCCTTGGGACGGGTAGTCCCTCCGGGAGAATAGTCTGGATTATGCGCAGCCCAGCAGATCTCCAGAATGCGGACACCTCGTCTCGCGCGGCTCAGGCAGCGGCCGGCAACAGAGGACTGCACATAATCGTCGCCAGCGCATAATTCCGATTATGTACACGTGTACATAATCGGAACAACTGGACTTTCTTTGGAAGCGACAACGG
>CAXSIG010000337.1:4647-6391 GCA_964237255.1 uncultured Bryobacteraceae bacterium | reverse complement strand
TTTGCCCCAGGCGCCTGGCGGACGAATCGCGATCCCTGCGGCTTTCAGATAGCCGGCTGCAGTCTCACGCCGGATTCGTGTCGCTTTCTGAATGCGGCGTAGTGACCAGCCCAACTGGCCCAGCGCGATGACCTGCTTTCTCTTCTCTTCGTTCAAGACATTGCTCACTTGGCGGAGGATAAATCTCCACCGGATTCAATGTCCTGAATCCCTTTCCTATTGGCCGGTTTTCAGGTGACCGCTATTGGCCGGTTTTGGGTGACCGCCGAGGGACAGTTTTCAGCTTGCTTTTAGATCGGCCACTGCACGGTGCGACGCCGCATACGCATCCAGCGTGATCTTCGTCGGCATCCGCTGATTCTTTATCGCCTTGCGCAGAAAGGCTTTGCCTGCATTTACATCGCGGTTCCGGCTTTAGGTAGAACTCGACCGTTTTGCCCACCTTATCGACCGCTCGATACAGGTACAACCACACGCCTTTCACCTTGATATACGTCTCGTCACATCGCCACGAACCGCCAACGGTTCCGGCAAAGCGGTTCCATCGTTTTTGGAATTCTGGGGTGTAGGTCTGCACCCACCGCAGAATGGTCGTGTGTGCCAGAGCGATGCCACGTTCAGTCATCATGGCCACCAGGTCGCGATAGCTCAGCTTGAAACTCAAATACCAGCGGACGCACAACACCACGATCTCCCGGTCAAAGTGTCGTCCCTTTAACAGCTCTCGACCGGTAAAAATCGCGTCATCCGTTGATCTTCCCAACTCCCCGCAAGTTTGCACCAGAACCCGAAACTAGTCCTGCCGCAATATCCCAATCATTCGTCGCACATATCCTCTAAATGCGTCCTTGCCCTTCTCGGTCAGCCGGCAGATAGTTAGCGGATACTTGCCTTTAAATGTCTTCGCGATTTCCACATACCCTGCGTCTTCCAGTTTTGCGAGGTGCCCGGAAAGATTACCCTGCGAAAAGCCTCCTTCCCGCATTACATAGAGGAAATCTGCTTCACCTACTCCATCCAGAATTGACATAATCGTGAGCCTCGCCGGTTCATGGACCAGGCGGTCAAGCTGGCTTACCTCCAGCGCCCGGTCATTCAATCGAAAACCTCCCTTCGCGTGGAAGCGGGTTCTGACGCAAATAGCCGACGAACGTCCACAAACCGCGAACCAGCAGCCACGCGCCGCCTAGCAGCAACGGCATCAACTCCTGAACCTTTTGCGGTATCTGTAACCAGTGAAAAGGAAGTCCCGCGATTCCCAGCGGCATTACCGACCACCACGTATAGGGGTGCTCGATATTTCGATTCAAGGCATATAACGAAATCGCCACCGCCGCCATCATGGCTGCCAGCGACCACGGTCCTTGAACCATCATCTGAAAACTGAATCCCATAAAAAGAACCATCACGGTCCGGTTCCGAAACCATGTGACATTTTCCTCGATGAGCGATGGAGGCGGATTGGACAACCGAATTATCGGGTCGTGCGGCGACACGACCGGATCGCCCGGCGGTTGCACATACCCGGTTCGCGGGTATGTGATGCATGCCTTCAGCGCACCCAGTATCCTCCGGTCCCAGATAAACAGAACCAAGAATGCTCCAAACAATAGGGCAAGAGAAGGTTTGAACGAATCCTGGTGCAAGAAAAGCAAAGCGATCGGTATGCCCGCCGCTAAGACCAGCGCCAGCCCGAAGACGAGTTCTGGCAGGCCATCAACAAACCAATATTTAGCCGCGCGCT
>CAXSIG010000337.1:0-4637 GCA_964237255.1 uncultured Bryobacteraceae bacterium | reverse complement strand
ATAGCTTCGGAGATTCTTGTCGATTTTTTACGGTGCGGCCGAACTTCAGGGTAGCCGCCACACCCAAGAGTCTGATGCTGGTTCTTAAGCCTCCAGAGTTTTTAGCAAGGCCATGACGTTCCAACTGGCGTGAACGGCGAACGGTGGCCAGAGCGAACCCGTACGGTGGCAAACCCAGGCGAGGAGTAGACCATTGCAGAAATACTTTGGCATCAAAGACGGAACTCCGTGGGCGACTGAGAATGCGAAAGCAGATAGTAGAGCGCCCGGCAAGACATATCCATTTAGTCGAAAACGGCCAAACAAACAGCCCCGGTACAGAGTTTCCTCCATCGCCGGCCCGATTAAAGCGATAGAACACCACGCCATCCACGACGCCCAGCCCCTTAATTGCGGAAAGATTCTCTCTGCAGATGTTAGCGGGAACGCGTCAAGTTGGAACCACCAACGGCCAGCTCCGTCAAGGGCCACACTCGCGAGCAAAACAAACAACACAACCTTCCATGATCCCGCTGCTGGCATCTTCCATGGCCTATCGGGGGACCATGCTCGATTCAGGCGCGGAATCAGAACAACAAGGGGCAAAAACGAGGCCGCAAAAACACACGACCAACTACTGCCAGTTCGAGGCAAATCGCTATCCTGAACGGACAAGCGATCTGTTGAAAGTAGCCGCTGGTTCACATAGCCTAGCCGCTGCCAGTCCGGTACCGCGATGCCCAGACGCTTTTCGCGAAGGTACCTGAGCACAAGCTGGTTTCTTGTCAGCGCGTTGACGCGGAAGCTTTGGAGATCATTCTGACCAGCGCCCCACTTGCGCAGTCCATGGTCATTAGCCGGCTCCGAGTCGAACTGCCAAACATCCACAAGCTCAACGGTGTGATGTACGAGTGCGTCTCGCTCGATCAGAACAGGAATCGCGAATGGCACAGCTACTAGACTACTGATCAGAAGATCTGCCAACCATTGGCCAAGTAGCTTAAGCTTTTTAGTTCGGTGCCCGAAAGCAACAGATACTATATCCACCAGTTTGATCATAGATTTCAGCTGTAGCGCACGGTAAGTAGCACTGACCCGCGCCCAGGGACGCCCCTTTGAGCCCTTTCGACTTCACAACTACGAATGCGTGGACAAGTTCCGGCGCGTGCGCTCTGAAGATGTCCCAGCGGTAGTTGAAGGTTGAGAGCGGCGGGTAAGAACATGTTACGCCACTTTTCCTTGGATGACGTTTGGATGTTTTTGCGCCCCAGGATAACGGAGAAGGCCCAGAAGTCTCTTCATCCACAGACCTTGCTGAAGTGATTTTCAGGGTAGTGTCGCAAACAGGAATGTAGGGGCGAACAGAGGGCGGAAATCCACTAAAAGGTTAAGCAGCGAGACCGAGTGTATGCTTGATGAAACGTACCTGCCCAACGGTGTCGTCCTTGCGAAGTTAGCGGATTTGCCTTTTTCGAATCGTATTCATTGCTTCGTATCCGGCGATCGTTCTTAGTACGCCATCTACGGATCGGAACCATTGACTGGCCACCACTCGCTTCTTTACGAAACGGTGGTCCTGCTCGATTCTATTGTTGAGGTAGGGCGAGCACCGACACCGGCATCGCAGACCCAATTGCCCGGTGCGCCTCAGTTCGTTGATCACAGATGGATAAGCAGGATGACCGTCCACAGTGATGACGCACGGGCGGACCCGACCAAACAGAGCAAGTTGCAGGAAGCCTTTTGCCGCAATGCGATCACGGTATAGTGACAGCAAGAAGTCGACGGTGTCGCCGGCTAAATCCACGGCTCGATACAAATACGTCCAGCGGCCTGCCACCCGGACGTATGTCTCATCAACGCGCCAGGAACGATTCGGTCGACGGATCTCGCGCCGGATCCGCTTTCTAAAATGGGTGCGTAATGCAAGACCCACCATGGGATGGTCGAATGGTCAACGTTGAGCCCACGTTCCGCCATCATCTCTTCGAGATCACGATAGCTCAGTGGATATCGCAGATACCAGCGCACGCACAGAACGATAATGTTGTCTTGAAAATGACGGTCTCGGGCGGCTCTTACGCATCCGCTTACCCTACCAAAGCCGCTGCTAACCGGTTTGTGACACTACCGAAATTCCGCCTTCGCTTTCCATGTGCGTTCGAAGCCGAGGACGGTTGGCCGCAGCGTGCCGCGCCCAAAGCGGCAGTTTACGCTATCCATGACCTTCATCTTTGCGTTAGCTCGATCCCGGAAGCTTGCCGAATTGCTGTAATACTTCCGGGATGAACGGTTCGTCTGGATAAAAACAGTCATAAAGGAGGCCAAGTCGCGTTACCTTAACCCGGTTTTCCGTCCCATTGATATCCAACACCCGAACCTCACTGCTGGAGAGCCACTCCATACGCGGTTTCGTTCGCGGTCGGGAAGGTCCGGAAAATATCAATTCGGATGTAGTAGGCAAAGTTGACTGGATCGTAGGTGTCCTTAAACTCGCTAACCACGTAATTCGCCTTGCCGTTTCCTGACACTGGCGCACGGTCCGAATCAACGGTTGCGACACTCGTGATCAAGCCATTTCCCATGTCCATCTTGATTAACTGCGCGGTCACGTGGTTGCCGGGTACCGACGTATCGTCATAGTAGACTAGCGCAAGGATTGATGGCGTAAAGGCGAGCTTGGACGAAACGGGGCAATAAAGAACAATATCCCCGATCTTTCCACTCCCAAACTTAATTGTTCCGCCGGTGCCGATGTATAGGTCTCCCTGGATTGAACCTGCGTCCGCAACGCAGGAGGCAGCGTTCATGTTCCACTGATTAAAAGCGTATATGGGAGAAGAGAGTGCCCACATTCCGATAGCGATTACCGTAGATAGTCTGATCATTTTTTTAGGCTCCAATTCTGTTAGCTCCAATCCTTCTCGCGCATCGAAGTCTCCGATTTGGGATTGCCGAACTAATGTTGATTAGTGCAAGCTATTGCCGAATCGTTTCAGATTTGCAGAATTTCGTGACGGTGCCGGGAATCTGCCCGGCAGTCACTTTCTCCTCTCCGTCGTTCTGGATCAGCAAGCTTTCCTTTTTTGAAATCGACTAACCAATTAGAAGGTAGTGTCGCAAACAGGAACGTATGAGCCGACTATGGACGGGAACCACTTGGAATTAAGCAGCGAGACCGAAGGTTTGCTCGATGAAACGTATCTGGCCAATAGTGTCATCTTTGGAAAGCCAGCGAATCAGCCCTTTTCGAATCATGTTCATTGCTTCGTACCCCGCGATCGTTCTTAGCGCGCCATCGGCGGATCGGAACCATTGACTGGCCACCACTCGCTTCTTTACGAAACGGTGGTCCTGCTCGATTCTGTTGTTGAGGCAGGGCGAGCACCGACACCGGCATCGCAGACCCAATTGCCCGGTGCGTCTTAGTTCGTTGATCACGGATGATAAGCAGAATGACCGTCCACAGTGATGACGCGCGAGCGGACCCGACCAGACAGAGCAAGTTGCAGGAAGCCTTTGGCCGCAATGCGATCTCGGTATGGTGACAGCAAGAGATGACGGTGTCGCCGGCTGAATCCACGGCTCGATACAAATACGTCTAGCGACCTGCTACCCGCACGTGAGTCTCATTAACACGCCAGGACCGATTGGGCCGGCGCAACTCCCGGCGGATCCGCTTCTCTAGAACGGACGAGTAGTGAAAACCCAGCGAGCAATGGTCGAGTGGTCGACCGTGAGTGCCCGTTCCGCCATCATCTCTTCGAGGTTTCAATAACTCAGCGGATATCGCAGGTACCAGCGCACGCTCCGAGCACGATGACGTTCTCTTGGAAGTGACGGCCACGGAACAACGCCGTGCGGCTCTTACGCATCCGCTTCACCCTATCAAAGCCGCTTCCGACCGATTTGCGACACTACCGGAAATCCCACGCGTTCGAACGGACAATTCACTCTATGCCGAGGCGGCAACAACAAAGGCGAACCACATGGGTTCTTCGTTTACAGCTTGAGATGCCCGGGCTGCGCAGCGATAAGGCTTTGGTTTGAGAGCACGAAAACAGTTCTTCCGGCTTCCGATAAGCGGCCAGTATGTAAAGTTTTAGACTGGCTTAGATACTTGCAGCACAACTGGCCGACTTTTGGCGGGAGTAGGGTAAGTAGATCACCGGGCGGCAGGTGGGGCTGCACCCACCGCAGAATGGTTGTTTGTACCAAAGCAATGCCACGATTGGTCATAATCGCCACCAGGTCACGATAGCTCAGCTAAAACTGGCGTACCAGTGGACGCACAACACCACAATCTTCCGAGTCAGAGTTCGTTCCGTGAACAGATCCTCGACCGGTACGAAGGTGCATTCGTTGGTCTCCTAACACCCCGGAAGTTTACAACCGAAACCTTCTAGCGTCTGATCGCAGACTATCGGGTCGTCAAACTACAGCGCAAATATCGAACAAAGGCGCAGAGATCAAGCGCCATCCAGGAAGGCGGAGGCTAGGCTGAAGGAGGATGTCCGTTCGTCAACAAAACCCTGCCCTGCTCGGCGTACTCGCATAGACATTTCCCTTCGCTGATAGACAATGAATCGGTGAAGGGCGAATCACAGGCCGAAATTGATATACAAGCACTCTCGGAGAAGTGCCGGCGGCTCGAAGAC
>CAXSIG010000336.1:5570-6393 GCA_964237255.1 uncultured Bryobacteraceae bacterium | reverse complement strand
GTACGGATTGTAGGCGTGGAAACGGAAGCGATCCCGTCCATGATCAAAGCCAAGGAAGCAGGCGAGCCGGTCACTGTCCCACCGAACCCCACCATCGCCGATGGCATCGCTGTCCGAAGAGCGGGCATCCGGACGCTCCCGCTTGTCGAGCGCTACGTGGATGAACTCGTCACAGTGGAGGAGGAAGAAATCGCCAATGCCATCTTGGTGCTTCTCGAACGGGAGAAGACGCTGGCGGAAGGCGCGGGCGCATCGGCAATGGCCGCGCTTCTCCAACACAAGACATCACTCAAAGGCAAAATCACGGCGGTCCTGATCTGCGGCGGCAACATCGATGTCACGCTCCTCTCCCGAATCATTGAGCGCGGCTTGGTGAAGGACGGTCGCTTGGTGCGTTTCCGAATTGCCGTACCGGATCTCCCAGGCGCGTTGCAATCCATCACGAAGATCATCGCAGGCTATCGCGCGAACATCGTTCAAATGACGCACGACCGTGCCTATTTCGGCGTTCATCTGGGCGACACACTGATCGATATCACGCTCGAAACTCGCGGCCCCGAGCACGTCCAGGAATTGATCGAGGGCATCCGCGCCGAAGGATATCGCGAAGAGAGAGTCATGTGAAGAAGCCGGATCCAACGGAGGACACATTATCGGAATTGCGCGCCATACGTGAGTCGGGAGCCAGCGCCAACCTCGCGCCCTATCTGAAAGACAAGAGCAGCGCTGTCGTGGCAAGGGCAGCGGAAATGTCGACGAACCCCGAAGTGATCCCCGATCTGGTCACAGCTTTCCGTCGCATCTTCCCGACGGCCCCTAAACG
>CAXSIG010000336.1:1606-5541 GCA_964237255.1 uncultured Bryobacteraceae bacterium | reverse complement strand
TGCCCGGACGATCGCGACAGGCTTTCCCGAGCTCGCGACCCCGGGTGCCGCGCGCTGACGAACATCGCAAAAGCGCTAGTGCGGCTGGATGCATTCACTGCGGAGGTATACTCCATCGGCATTCGATACCGCCAGTTGGAAGCAAGCTGGGGTCCGCCCGTCGACACGGCGGCCGAACTCAGAGCGGTCTGTGCCATGGGTTTCGTAGGGATGGGCGATCCCGACGCGCTCCTCGCCTGTTGCGAGTTGCTAAGCGATCAAGTGGCGGATGCCCGCTCAGGAGCTATCCGCGCGCTGGCCACTTCTGGCCGCCCCGACGCGGAACTGCTCCTCCGTTACAAAGCTCGAATCGGCGATGAAAAGCCGGAACCCGTTGCCGAAACATTCGTCGCGCTCCTTGCTCTAGGTCCGCGAGCCCGAAGCGTGCCCTATGTCGCCAAGTTCCTGGACGCCGACGAGGAGACCGCCGAATCCGCGGCCCTGGCATTAGGCGAGTCCAGGCTCACCGAAGTCATCGAACCTCTGCGCGACGCCTACAAAAGGCGGCGCAACCCAGCCATACTGCTCGCGCTGGCTTTGACCCGCGATGAAAACGCGATCGACTATTGTTTCGAAAAGCTGGACGATGGTGAAGCCGCGGCGCTCGACGCACTCGTAATCTTCAAAAGCAACACCGAGCTAAAGGAGCGAGTACGACAAAAACTAGACCAGCTCGGAGATCGTCGCATGGAAGAACTCTGGAGGACCAAGTGGACTTAGCTTAATGCGAAGCGATCCTCTTCACCACTTCATATTCATACCGAATGAATTTGTATAGCCCCTCTTCCTTGATCCGCTCGTTATCGCTGTGCATGGCATGTGAGATCTGGTCTTCCGCCGGAATCTCCGCGCCAATTCCATAACACTGCATCCCTTTCGCCCGCAGCCCCCGCATATCGGTACCGCCTGTCGACATCCACGGCACCGTAGCCGTGCCCGGATAAATCTCCTTCTGTACTGACTCCAGCAGTCGGAACATCTCCGTCCCCAACTTGGACGACGGCGATCCCCCGCCACGTCGCTGGCTTGCTTCAATGGTCACCTCCGGGTCATTGATGATCTCCGCCATCTTCGCCCGAAACTTCTCCATGTCCTCCCCCGGCACCGCGCGAATGTCGAGTGTCGCAACCGCTTCTGAAGGAATCACGTTGCTCCGAAATCCGCCTTGAATGATGTTGGGGCTGAGTGTTGTCCGCAACTCCGAGTTCGTCTCGATATCGTTGTCGCGGAAGTACTCCTGAACCTCGTTCGTCTTGCCGGAATCGAACAGCGCTTTGTATCGCGCGGCGTCTCCGGGCGGCGCGACCAGCGAAAGCCGTTCGAAGTATTCGCGTGTCACGTCGGTCAAAAGCATCGGAGGTTGCCATTCCCCAATGCGTCCCACGGCGCGCGAAAGATGCACGATGGCATTGTCGCGTCGCGGCATGGATCCATGTCCCGCCGTGCCTTTCGAAACCAGCCGCATCCCGGCGCCAAACTTCTCGGCCACTTGCACCTTCTGGTAAAGCACCTTGCCACCGACCGAGTGAAACTTACCGCCTTCTGTCAGGCAGAACTCCGCATCGATGTCGGCCCAGTTGTTCTCGATAATGTAAGCGATTCCGTACTCCGGTTTGCTCCCCACCACCGACCCGCCGCCACCCTCCTCCGCCGATTCGGCCACGAAGATTACATCGCGGTCCAGAGTAATGCCGCTTCTTTTCAGCATCAACATGGTCTCCAGCCCGCCGACCACCAGGTCCTTATCGTCGATCGTTCCGCGACCCCAGATATACCCGTCGATTAATTTAGCGCCGAACGGATCCTCGCTCCACTTCTCCCGTTGGACGCCCACCACGTCGGTGTGCCCCATGATCAGAATGGGGCGCTTAGAGCCGTTGCCTTTCAACCGTGCAATCAGGCTGAGCCGATTCGGATCCGTCCCCACCAGCTTGCAAGGAATGCCCTCCTTCTCTAAAATCCCCTGAAGAAACTTAGCCGCCGCCGTTTCGTTTCCAGGCGGATTACTGGTATCGATGCGGATCAGCTTGGTAAAGTAATCGAATGTTTCGGTATTGACCTTGTTCCAGTCGGTCTGTGCGGAAATCAGCCCACAGAACAGCGCCGGCGACAGAAGAAGTAGTCTGAAAATCATCGCGAGTCTCCCTTGAGGTGAATCTCTCGACAGGGAGGACGAAATCGACGAGGAGTTTCGATTATGCCACGTTTCAGTCCCCGAACATTTTGCGCTGTTTGCGGCCCATAATCGTGCTGTTTATTGTGATAAACGGGGCGATCAAACAATACGTAAGTCCCGCGTAGGTCGCGCTTCCAAATGCTGCAAACGTGATCGATATGATTGCGATCAGCATCTGCGACGCTTGCTCCTGCATTGTTTCCCGCGTCATCCAGCGCTCTAACGGACTCAGCTCCAATTCGTCTCGGCGGCACCATGCGCGCAGATGAAGAAAGAAGAGCATACCGAATACGGCCAGATAGCCAAATCCGTAGATCATCAACAGACCGTGCATTTGGCCTTCGCCAACAATAGGCTTCACCTCGGTGGTTCCTACCTTCACTATCGACGCTCGGTGCGTGAGCAGGTCACTCGACAAACTGTAAAGAAATTTTAACGGGTAAGTAAAAAAGAGAACCACGAATAGCAATCCCGCATTGAGCCAAAGCGTAGGACCATCTTGGAGTCCATACTGTCGAAAAAACTTATACTGCTGCATCCAGATCATGAACAACACCGCAAACCCGGCTGCGAACGCAAGAAAACCGTGCATGCCGGCAACTAATTCATCGTAGGTTTTCGGTACCTCAAGCGACACCACCAGCAGCGTCACGGCAAAGCCGAACACGGCATCGGAGAAGCCTTCGATGCGCGAAATCTCTCCCGCATTTCGCCATCGGAAACCTTTTGCCTGACCGAATTCGTGTTTGCTCAGATACTCGCGCATGCGATTCCAAGTCTCTCGAAATCCTGCTCTAACTCTGCACGAGAACGAAACACCACCGCCTGCATACCGACGGCTCGCGCGCCCTCCACGTTCTCCGGCAGATCGTCGATGAACAGGCACTCTTCCGGAGTGCACCCCGCCAATGCCGCGGAATGGAGGTAAATCCGCGGATCCGGTTTCATCATCCGAACTTTATGCGACAGCACGTAATGGTCGAAATACCGAAGTATCGGGTAGCCCGCCTCTAAGCCTTCGAAGTGGATCGCGTTGGTATTGGACAGCAGAATCAATCGGTACCGGCGCTTCAGTGCAGCCAGCATGTCTTCCGTCACAAGAGTCTCAGGTAAAAATATCGAGTTCCAGATCTCCGCAAATTGCGACGCTGTCATCCGAATCCCAAGCGCAGCCGCAATTTGCTCGACAAAATCCTCGGACTCAATCAATCCCGTCTCAAAACGCGGAACCAACCCCGTCGCGCGGATTCGTTCCCGGATTTCCGGCGTGCTCAGTTGCGTTAGGAATTCCAGTTTGCGATAACCGATGTCGAAATCGAACGGCACGATTACTTTTCCTAAATCGAAAATAATCGCGCGCAGCGGTTTAGATTGCGGCAATGCCAGTCTTTGCCAACACGTAGACCAGCCAGATCCCGAAAACAATTCCGAAACACGATCCGTAGGCCCGTGCGCTGACCTTCGATAACCCGTACGCTAGAAACGCGATCAGGCCGAAGCTCAACACATCGATTGAGGACGCAAAGGCGTAAAGACCTTTGCTCGTCGTAGCCGGATCCATAAACGCGCCGGCATTTGTCGCAACAAGATTTCTAATGTTTAGATCCTCCTTGTTCGGACTGATCTGAACGATCAGTGCCGACATAAGCATCATGATCAGCGAATAAGGAAACCAGGCGTAACAGGTAGCGCCGAGCACCCGCGCAAAGCCAACCTTCGC
>CAXSIG010000336.1:0-1596 GCA_964237255.1 uncultured Bryobacteraceae bacterium | reverse complement strand
GCCCGGTAAATCGTTGGCAGCGGCTTACCATAATAATGGGCCAGCAGGACGACAGAGTCTGTAACTCCGGACAAGTGGAGTGTAATGTGATAGCCGTCTTTGGCATGGGCAGCGCCGGAAATGCCGGCGGCCAGCAGGAGGAGGGTTGTGAAACGCTTTATCATAAAACAGGCGCGAATTTACTTTCTTTTAAGCAACTATAGCAGACAGCATTTGCAAAAGAACTGTTGGCAGCCCGTTCGATGCCCTCCGGTCCTAACTGTTCGGCCTGACGCGGATTGCTTTCTATCTGTTTGCGGACGATCGTCGCCATCCCGATTGATTGGACAACCAGCACCGAAGACAAGAGCGCGCAGGCGATAATCGCGAGAAACGGCGCGACCCAGGTACCGCGTTCGCGAACGCGTTCGAACACCACGGAAGGCGCATAGAAGATCTGGAGTAATCCGAGCATAACCCGAATACTTTACACGAAATCAGCCCTTATTGGAAGGGTCAGTCAGGGCCCAGCATCGCAGCACCTCGGCAACGCTCCAGGCCTGGGCAATGCAAGCCCGCGGCGTATGCGGTTCTTCCGCATCGAAGACCTCGCTGATCGAGCCGACGCAAGCCTCGTTCAGATGATTGAAGAACCCGTCCATCAGTTTGCGACCACCCTCGCGATTGTCCGGGTTCAGCTTGAGCCAAGCGTCGATATAAGGCCCGATCAGCCAACCCCAAACAGTGCCCTGATGGTAAGCCGCATCACGTGAACGGAGGTCGCCATCGTATCGCGGCTTGTAGTCTTTCTCATCGGGAGAGAGCGATCGCAGACCGACCGGCGTCAATAGCTTGTCGGTCACAATGTCCATCACGGCTTTCCACCGGTCTTCATTCAACACGGGGTTGGGCAGAGAAATAGCGAACACCTGGTTGGGGCGTACTTGGGAATCATTCCCACCCCCTTCCTGGTCCACCACG
Organism: uncultured Bryobacteraceae bacterium; assembly: GCA_964237255.1. Lineage (GTDB taxonomy): Bacteria > Acidobacteriota > Terriglobia > Bryobacterales > Bryobacteraceae > JALYXI01. Next base: position 636 of record CAXSIG010000336.1, on the reverse strand, counting down.
TCGAAGAGGCAGTTCTTCTCCGCATTCCAGAAGCGTTTGTTAAAGCTCTCCCGGCACTTCGCCGCGCAGTCCGAAAAGCGCCTGGATTCGGCGTCCTTGCCGAATTTCATCATCCACGCGGAAAGCAACTTCAGCGCGTTGTACCAAAGCGCATTGATCTCCACGGACTTCCCGCGACGCGGAGTAACAACCCAGCCGTCCACTTTGGCATCCATCCAAGTGAGTTGGTAGCCCTCTTGGCCTTGCGTGAGCAAACCATCCGTGGGGTCGACGTGAATGCCGAATTGCGTACCGTCAATATGCTTGTTCGCAATCTCCAGCAGCTTCGGAAGAATCAGCTTGAGCGTCTGGTCCTCGCCGGAATACTCCGTGTACTTGGCGACGGCGTGAAAGAACCACAGGCTCGCATCCGCCGTGTGATACAAACCGTTCTTCTCGCCCTCCGGGAACATATTGGGAATGAGCCCATCCTTCACGTAATGCGCGAAAGTGCGGAGGATCCACCCTGCCTGGTTATAGCGGCCCGTAGTCAGCGTCAGCCCGCTTAGCACCTGCGTCGTGGGGAAGCTGAAAGTCGTCCCCCCTGCGGTGCCCGAACCGGTGATTACATTCGAGTTCAGGGTGTAGCTGTTCGTA
>CAXSIG010000335.1:4566-6402 GCA_964237255.1 uncultured Bryobacteraceae bacterium | reverse complement strand
GGCGCGCAGATTAAAAGCGATCGCGGGGAAATCACGCTTGGCAACTACCGCATCGCCCGTTCGGAGCGATCCGCAACAGACAACGTCCGCTCTGCACCTGAAAGACGTCCGTTTTTCGTATCGTACCGGCCGCGAAGTTTTGAATATTCCTGAATTTCGCGTTTCGCGCGGAGAGCGCGTTTTCCTTTTCGGGCCTAGCGGAAGCGGTAAAACCACCCTTCTGGGGTTGATGGCCGGGGTACTCCGAGGCAAGCAAGGATCTATCGAAATTCTAAACCGCAATCTCGGCGCCATGTCGAATCACGAGCGCGATTCGTTCCGCGGGTCCCACATCGGATACATCTTCCAGCTTTTCAATTTGATTTCTTATCTCAACGTTCTGGATAACATTACCTTGCCGTGCCGGATGCATGACGAGCGCCGCCAACGGCTGGGATCCCGGCCCATGGAAGAACGGGCACGGGAAGTTGCGGCGCATCTTGGAATCGAGAACCTACTGACGCAAGCGGTGACGAATCTAAGCGTCGGTCAGCAGCAGCGCGTTGCCGCCGCCCGCGCTTTACTGGGAAGCCCCGAACTCGTGATTGCCGACGAGCCAACCTCGTCGCTTGACTACGATCACCGGGAACGGTTTATCCGGTTGCTGTTCGAAAGTTGCGCCGACGCGGGCACCACGTTGATCTTCGTCAGCCACGACCACAGTCTGCGTTCTTTGTTCGACCGCGAGATCTCACTTCCAGAAATCAATAAAGCGCACATCGCCTGATTCCACATGGTCCTTCTATCGCTCGCTTACAATTCGCTCAAGAACCGAATTCTCACGACATCGTTGACGGTGCTGTCCATCGCGTTAAGCGTCGCGCTGCTGGTGGGCGTCGAAAACGTTCGGACCGGTGCGCGAGACAGTTTCGCTAACACGATCAGCCAGACAGATTTAATTGTCGGAGCCCGCGGCGGATCGCTCCAACTTCTGCTGTACGCGGTCTTTCGCATGGGCTCCGCGACCAACAACATTACATATACGTCCTACGATCACTTCAAAAATCATAAGGCCGTCGATTGGACCATTCCGTATTCCTTGGGCGACAGCCACCATGGCTTCCGGGTCGTAGGCACGAACGCGGACTTTTATTCCAAATACAGATATCGGCATGACCGAAGCATTCACCTGGCGAAAGGCCGTGTACCGGACGGTGTCTTCGACGTTGCACTCGGATCCGATGCCGCCGAGACCCTCCATTACAAGATCGGGGACCGGATTGTAGTTACACATGGCATTTCTGAAGGCGCAATCCTGAAGCATGATGACCGGCCGTTCACCGTTGTCGGAATACTAGCGAAGACCGCCACCCCGGTGGATCGCTCCGTTTACGTGACTTTTGAGGGTATCGAAGCGCTGCATCTGGATTGGGGCGATGGCGCGCCGCCGCTGCCGGGCGAAGGAACGCCTGCGTCGCGGATCAAAAAAGAAGACTTAAAGATTAATCAGATTACCGCATTCCTGCTGCGCACCAAGTCTCGCATCGACACCTTGCGTCTGCAACGAGAGATCAATACTTACGAAGGCGAGCCGCTCCAGGCCATCATTCCCGGCGTCGCTTTGAGCGAACTATGGCGCACAATCGGCTATGCCGAGGACGCGCTGACTATCGTTACATTTTTCGTTACTGTTGTCGGTTTGCTTGGAATGCTGGTGTCGCTCTATACCTCGCTCAATGAGCGCCGCCGCGAGATGTCTGTTCTCCGCGCGGTAGGCGCCGGCCCGGGACGAATTATCTCGCTGCTGGTGCTGGAATCCGGTTTGCTGTCCATCGCAGGCGTCCTGTTAGGTGTCGC
>CAXSIG010000335.1:0-4556 GCA_964237255.1 uncultured Bryobacteraceae bacterium | reverse complement strand
ATGATCTATTCGGCCATGGCGGTTTCGCAGCCTGTGATTGAAAACAAATTCGGCTTGTTCCTGCCGATTGGCTATCCCACCATTACGGCATCCGCGTACTTGGCGGCTGTGGTGGTCGCGGGGATCTTCATTGGGTTCGTTCCGGCGGTGAAAGCGTACCGAAATTCTCTTGCAGATGGCCTAAGCGTACGGCTGTAATTTTTGATTCGTTGGGTCGGCGAATCGCAACCGGGTGGCGGTGGCAAAACGGAACGCGTTTATAGAGCCTGCTACTCCTTATAAGTTGTAACGGACGTTCCCAAGAGCTGGAAGGAGAACTCGCCATACGGTCCTGTTCCGGTTTGTATCGTCAATTTGCCCGTTACCCAAACCGGATATTCGAACGCCACTCCCACCTTGCGATCTCCCGACATTCGGACTCGCACAATCTGATTCGCCGGAGGGGCCGGAACGTGGATGCATGCCCCTGCGTAGGGTACCAGTAGAAAGTCGGTTACTTGTTCGCTGTCGTCTTCAAGGGGGATCATAAAGTCCGGGATACGGACATTCTTCTCATTGAGTTGGTCTAACTCTCGCGATACCGTGCCGGTTTTGAAATCCAGCGTTTGCAGAAGGGCCCAACCTGCCTGCGGTGGCGAAGAGTTTGCCACAGGCTTTACCTCCGGAGCTGCAATCAGCTTTGCCTTGGGAGCGTCCCGGACAATAAACAGCAACCCCCCGGCGGCAAGTACAAGCAGTGCAACCGTTCGAAGTCGGACCATAGCGCCCTTGGCCCGCTAAGTAAGACCAAGAACGACTTGCACCGCGGCAGTGCAGGCGAATCCCGCGAGGAGTGTGCCGATTGCAAACCGCGAACCGCTTCGAGAATACGCGTTACGGAACGTGTGGATCCCGATAAAGAGGAAGCTGGCCGCCCCCAGCGTGAGCGAGATCAAGAGAGCCGCACGCCCTTGAAACATTTGGGACGTCGCATATGGCACGGCGCCGGCCAGAAGAAACAGGCTAGTCGCGATACTCCACAAAAATGCTTCGCGATTCCGTCGCGTAGCGGAGCGAATTAGAAGCCCAAGAATGACACTTTCCGGCAACTTGTGAATCAGAACGCCGATCATCAAGCCGATGCCGGCTCGACCGGGAGTCTGCGTCGCGACTGCGGCTGTCCAGCCGTCAAACATGTTGTGGATCGCAATTCCAGCCAACAGAGGCCACAGCATTTCCGGTTGTTCGGCGATCCGGCGCTTGTTGCCATGCGAACAGCAGGGGCAAACAGGATAGATGTAACGGTCGAAAGCCAAAAGCGCACCTAAAGCGCCAAGCAAGATCGCTCCCGCTAAGAATGGGCCTGAAGCATGGCTCATTTCCGGGTACATCCACAGAAGAGCGATCGCCAAAAGGATTCCGCTGCTCAGCGACATCGCCCAACCGCGAACGGAATCCGCATTCATGAATAAAATCCCTACAAGGCTGCCGAGTATATCGATTGCTACAAGAAGGAAGGTCAGAATGATTTCAGCGTATTGATCTGGAACGAGGAAGTCAGCGTTTTAGCGATGGGTGAACCGAATTCTCCCGTAGGCGGCCAGCTTACGCAGCAGATCGGAACTGAAATTATTTTCATCAATGCCTATGGCCTAAAATTTATAGCGAAGCTTCCGCTCAGGGAAAAATAGTTGCCGCCCGCGCCGCTTTCGTACCAGCCGGCGAAATTTCACGAGGAAACTTTAAAGCGGCCTGAGACGATGAACAGTTCGGCTACAGACGAAAGCTAATGGACGCTCCGACACTTTCCTCCACGCGATGGATGCTCATAATCGCCAGCCTAGTGGTGGTAAGCCTCACATCTCTGGTGGGCATGGTTGCACTCGCCTTCAAACGGGAGCGTTTGGATGCCATGCTTCCCTACCTGGTGAGCTTAGCGGCTGGTGCGCTTCTGGGCGTTGCGGGCGCTCATCTCCTACCCGAAGCGCTTAGTGAGCTGGGGACGAACGGCCATCTACCTGGCCTTTTGCTAGCGGGATTCGCGGGCCTGTTTCTCTTTGAGAAGCTGATGCATATCGTCGCCCGCCGCTGGCCTGTTCTCGATATCGATCACCACCACGCCGATTGTGAGCGTGCCGAGCTCCCGGCTACACGAGAGCAAAAAACACTTAGGATCAACCTTCTTTTTGGGGGTGGTGTCCACAGCTTAATCGACGGAACCGCAATCGCAATTGCATACACAGCTAGCACATCTGCAGGTATAGCTACTACGGTGGCGGTCCTATTACACGAAGTTCCGCACCATATTGGCGACATGGGAGTTCTCTTGTTCACCGGACTCTCCCCCCGCAAGGCGATTTTGTTTAAATTGCTTGCGACTTCAGCCTCTCTGCTGGGAGCCGCGATTATGTTTTTCCCAGGACCGCAGGGCCGTAGTATCGCCGCGGATTTGCTGCCGATCACCGCCGCCAGCTTCATCTATATCGCCTTATCGAACTTGATGCCGGAACTCAGGAAAGAGCAAAGTGTGTCACGTTCCATCGGGCAGGTGTTGGCATTCGGCGGTGGAATCGCTCTCCTTTACGCCTTGAATTCTCTGTCGGAGTCCTAATCATGGCCCCCGTTCCGTTGAAACCGAAGTCTGTGGCGACCAGAGTCATCCCAGTACGTCCAAAGCGCCGCTACCCTCCCCACAATCGATCGAACGCGCATCGCGTCTATTTCGGGCGTTGGGAGAACCGGCGCGACTTAGGCTATTGGCCCACCTGCAATATGGACCGCGATGCGTTACCGACCTTGCCCTCGCGGAGGGTGAGGAAGTTTCCACCATTTCTCAGCGATTTGCGCATTTTAAGAGCGGAAAATATTGTCGTAAAAACCCGTCGCGGTAAACATATCGACTATTCGCTTGCCGATCGACATATCGGCAATGTGGTGAAAAACGTTCTGGAACATGCGAGCGAACCATGGCACGAAAACCTAGAAGACGAAAGAAAAACGAATGAGCAAAAAGCAGCTAAGTGAAAAACAGGTAAATGGCATCGCGAAAAATTACAAAAGCAAATTGGCGCCGGCAATCACGGTCTCCTGGATCAGTTCGGCGTCGATGTTCCCGAAGAAGTCGCAGTCTACGCTCTCGAGTGCTCGCACCGCGCCGAAACGGTTGTGTTTGTCGCGGAGAATCGTAGGCTCATCGGTGTTCTGGGAATCTTCGCACCGGTCCGGCAGCAAGCCATAGAAGCATCGCACAACTCAAAACGGCGGGAATTCGAAATCTAGTGATGCTCACCGGCGACGTGGAACCAGTTGCCGCGTCCATCGCTTCTCAAGTGGGAATCGATCGGTGGCGGGCACGACTGCTCCCACAAGCAAAGTTCGATTCGATCCAGGATCTGCGCGATCGCGGTCATAAGGTAGCGATGGTTGGAGACGGAATCAACGACGCTCCCGCGCTTGCGCTGGCTGACGTAAGGATCGCGATGGGAACCGCGGGATCCGATGTGGCCATTGAAAACCGCCGACATTGCGCTTGCTGCCGACGACCTGCGCAACGTCGCCATCACTCTAAAGATCAGCCGCCACACCATGCGGGTGATTCGTCAAAACTACGCGTTAGCTCTCGGTACCAATTCCACCGGGCTGTCATCTCGCCGCCATGGGCTCAATTAATCCAATCATTGCCGCCGTGCTGCACAACCTCAGTACGATTCTTGTGGTATCCAACTCGTCGCGATTGATCGGATTTGATCCGGCTGAAAGCAAACAGCAAAGCGCATCCGGCCAGACCGCCGATTCCCAACGCCGGGCTCGCCAACACCGCGGCCTTGAACAAAAGGCAGCCTAGCTCGTAAGTCGCGATTGTTCGAATGACGGAGCCTTCCCCGCTTTCTCCAGGAACTGTCAAAGCAGGTGTTGGACCTGCGGAGACGATGGCCTCCAGCAGCAGTTCCTTAACTGCCTTTGGTAATTCGGACGGTTGTAATGAATCAGGATGCGTCCCGTATTCAGGTTCGCTTCCACCGCCGAGATGCCCACATTGGACCTGATCGCACACGTAACTGTTGCCGCGTATTTACCGTGACCGCGAATCGCCGGGAGAGATCATCGGTCGCGACCCGCTACACGAGATCGCAGACTCAATTCCGACTGGACTTGGGTAGATGTTTGCCGCGGAGCACTTTCCGAGCGAATAGCCTGAACAGTTATCAGGGCGGTCTTATCATAGTGCCCAGTCCGCTTGATCTCTACAATTTTGTTCCCGACGGGTTGATTACGTCGCCAGCGGGCATCCGCCTCTTGCAGGCGGAGACTTGCTTATTCGCTTGGAGTTAATGTCAGAGGCTCCTATGCCTTCACGGCGGCTCTCTCAGACGCCAATCTAGACGATCGGATATTTTGTCAATCGCATGGACGCGAACGCGCCAATGATCGCGATCCCAAACACCAGGGCAATTGGCGTTGTGGCAACCCGGCTCCACAAACCTCTCTCCGGTTCCTCCCGATACTGGAAGCGCGGCGCCTGGTCCAGATCGGCTGACGTCAGCTTGGCGCGGGAAAACACACGCGGATAAAAGTAT
>CAXSIG010000334.1:4442-6407 GCA_964237255.1 uncultured Bryobacteraceae bacterium | reverse complement strand
GCGATATCTCATGGCGCCGCCAGGCTGCCAGTGCGCTGGCGGCTAGCGAGGATCGCTTTCGGTTGATGGTGGAGAGTGTTCGAGATTACGCCATTTTTCAAATGGACGAAGAGGCACGGGTTGTCACGTGGAATGCGGGCGCGGAACGGCTTCTGGGCTGGAAGGAGGACGAGATTTTAGGGAAAAGCGGTCTGGTCATCTTTACACCCGAAGACATTGAACGGGGCGCAGCGAAAAGGGAGTTGGAAACGGCGTTTCGAGATGGCTGCGCCGAAGATGAGCGCTGGCATATTCGGAAGGACGGCACCCGTTTCTTCGCGAGTGGAGTTTTAAGCCGCTCGACCTTGGAAGATGGCCAAGGATTCGCGTTCACCAAGGTGATGCAGGATGTGACCATCCGAAAAGCGCAGGAGGACAGGCTCAAGCGCTCGGTGGAAGAAAAGAGCATGCTGGTGCGCGAAATCCATCACCGTGTGAAGAACAATCTCCAGATGATTGTCAGCTTGCTTAACTTGCAATCAAGGCACACGGGGGATCCTCGAATCCTTGCGGCATTTGAAGACACCCAGAGTCGTGTTCGCGCAATCGCCCACATTCACGAACAGCTCTACACGTCGGACGATCTGTCCGAAGTCGAAACCGGAGCTTATACCGAGGCGCTCGCCAGAGAACTGGTGGCCCTTCACGCGACTGTGTCTGGGGGGATTGCGCTTCATTTGAATACGGAAAAGCTTATCTTGCATGTCGAGAAAGCGATTCCGGTGGCTCTAATAGCGAATGAATTGATCCTGAACAGCCTCAAACACGGCCTGGGTGCAGGCACGGGAGAACTAAAGGTTTCACTGACAGAAAGTGATCATAAAGATTCTCAATCGGCGCAACTGTGTGTGGAGGACAACGGTCCGGGGTTCCCGCCCGGATTCGATCCGGCCAAGGACCACTCCATGGGATTTCGGCTCATCAATCTCTTGGTTCGGCAACTAAAGGCGCGTTTAGAAATATCTCCTGGTCCAGGAGCAAGAATTTGCATAACGTTTCCTGTCGAATCCCGATAGGCGGCGAAGGTTCGTAGACCTATGCGCATTCTCATCGTTGAAGACGAACAAATTATTGCCGCCGATTTGGAAGACCAGTTGACGGATATGGGGCATCGGGTTATCGGGATCGCGGCATGCAGGGAAGAGGCCCTCCAGTTGTCCGAGCGTGAGAAACCGGAACTGGTCATGATGGACTTCCAATTGGCCGGTGAAATGAGCGGGAACGAGTTTGCTCAAACCATTCGGGACACCACCGGAGCCGGAATCATATTCATCACGGCATTCCCCGGCGTTTTCCTCCGCAATCATTCCAAAGAGGACGTACATCCGATTTGCGTTGGGAAACCGTTTTCCCGCTTCCAGATTGAAGCCGCAGTGTCGGCGGCGAGCGGCGCCGGGTGAGCCAACGCTACAAGATCCTCATCGTAGAGGATGAGTGGTTGGTCGCCGCCGATATTCAGGAGAGTCTTCTGAGGGCGAACTACGAAGTTGTCGGGGTGGCGGATGACTACTTCCAAACTCTTCAGCTGGCGGAGGAGCACCGTCCAGACCTGGTACTGATTGATATCGCGCTTCGGGGAGAGCACGACGGAATCGCTGCCGCAACTGCAATTCGCGAAGGTTGGCAAATTCCGGTAGTCTTTCTTACGGCCAACGCCGACGAAGCGACGGTGAGTAAAGCTCGTTCCGCAGGTCCGCAAGGGTTTCTTACCAAGCCGTTTCGGGATGAAGCGTTACATGCCACAGTAAGGATCGCGCTCGATCAGCACAATTTGAGTCGCGAGCTGTTTGCCTCAAAGCAGTGGCTTACTGCCGTCCTGGGAAGTTTGACGGACGCGGTGATTGCGGTAGATGCCAAAGGCATTGTGCGGAGCTTAAATCCGGCCGCCGAGGAAATGACTCAATGGACACCCGCGGAAACCACCGG
>CAXSIG010000334.1:3713-4432 GCA_964237255.1 uncultured Bryobacteraceae bacterium | reverse complement strand
ACCGGCAAGAGCGTCGATCAGGCTTGTCCTTTGATGGAACTCAACGGCGCTCCGGCGAAGATTCATCCCGCAATGAAAAGCTTGGTTACCGGCAAGCCGACGCCTAAGCAGCGCTTACGATTGCAGGTAGGCAAGCTGCCGATGATCCCAGTAGAGGTCTTCGCGGCGCCTATTGTGGAGAACAATGAAATTCGCGGGTCCATCATGGTGATGGCCGATCTCACCGCGCGCCTGGCTGCGGAACGCATCCAGGAATTGGAACGAGACAAGCTGGATGAGCAGGCGCGAACCGCGACAGAAGCATTGGGGCAAACACGCGCCGAGCTTCGCGCTCTGGCAGGCAACTTGATGACTGCCCAGGAAGATGAGCGAAGGCGAGTTGCGCGTGAACTGCACGACGATCTGGGTCAGAAAGCCGCTTTGTTAGGCTGGACTGCCGACGCCATCTCCCAACAAATGCCGGCATCCAGCGTTAAGGGACGCGCGGCCGTAGATCGTCTGACTTCGCAGGTCGCGCAACTGTGCGACGATCTGCGCGAGTTGTCGCATCGTCTTCACCCTTCCATCATTCAAGACTTGGGTTTAGCAAGGGCTTTAGATGCTCTTACGGAAGAGGAACGTGAGCAGGGCCGGGACATCGATTTTACGCAATTTCACGTACCCTTATCCCTCCCGGTTGAAACTGCGACAGCTCTTTACCGGATCGCTCAGGAGGCGCT
>CAXSIG010000334.1:0-3703 GCA_964237255.1 uncultured Bryobacteraceae bacterium | reverse complement strand
AAATGACGCTCTTCGGCAGCGACACAGAGCTGGAGCTTTGCATCAAGGACCACGGTGGCGGCTTCTCCCCATTGGACGCGCGAAACCGGGGTGGGTTGGGCTTAGCCAGTATGCAGGAACGGGCCCGGCTTTCGGGAGGCGTCCTATCGCTTAAGACGAAGCCCGGTAAAGGTACAGTTGTGTTGGTTCGAATGCCGATTAAAGAGTAGTTATAAATCTAGTGCGACGGGAGAGACCGCTCTATTGAGCAATCCCGTTCTCAATAGCGTACCGCGTCAACTCCGCAGTATTGCGCCGGCCCAATTGTTCCATCAACACGGACTTGTGGTATTCCACGGTTTTGGGAGAAATGTCCAGAATATGCGCAATCTCTTTGACAGCTTTTCCGTCAGCTACCCATTTCAGTACTTCTCGCTGCCGATTCGTCAGACCTTTGCCGAATAACTCGCTCGGATTAATCTTCGGGCGAATTAAAGATGGCGGAATGCCTCGGGTGAGCAGTGGTGTCACATAATAGTGACCTAGCATTAATTCCTTCAACGCCAAACGTAACTCAGATGACGCGGATTGCTTTAACAGATAGCCCTTGACTCCCGCTCGAAACGCTTCCTGCACATACCCACGGCCGTTGTGCTGCGTCACGATTGCGATTTTTGAATCGGGAAAAGATTGAGACACCTTTTGAGCGACTTCGATGCCCGTCAGCCCCGGCAACGTAATGTCGAGTAAAATTAAATCCGGCCTGAGGCGCTGAACTTCCGCAAGCACTGCGGATCCATCGGAAACAGAACCTACGATTTCGTATTCATCCTCGAGGAGCCTCATAAATCCCTCAAGCACCATCGCGTGATCCTCAGCTAGGAAAAGCGTCGGTTTGTTCATTTCCTAATCATTTCATCACAACAAAGGGTTTTCACCCTGGTAGCGGCCCTAAGTTCTCGAAATTAGGGAGCATGCCGGTCAATAGTGATGAACAACCCCAAGCAAGCTAGGGAAACTACTTGGCATTTGGCTCAGCAAAGCTGCAACGATATAATTTCTCTGATTCCTCATGAGAATGGCGGTCCTCCTCTTTTCGGTTCTGCGTCTCTCTTTCGTTTCATTTGCCGACACTTCTTCCACGTTGAACCAATATTGCATTGGGTGTCACAACGAGAAGGCTAAGGCCGGCGGTTTCGTGTTGCGTTCGGACTCCGACTCGCAAGCTTTGGAAAAAGTTGTCAGACGATTGCGAGCTCGCAGCATGCCACCTGTTGGATTGCCTCGGCCTGATGAAGCGACTTATCGAACTCTTATTCACAGTATAGAAGGGCCGATCGATCGCGAAGCTGCGCTTCATCCGAATCCCGGTCGCACTGATTCGTTTCGGCGGCTGAATCGGACGGAGTATCAGAACGCGATTCGGGACTTATTGGCGCTCGATATCGATGTTTCCACGATGCTGCCCGCTGACGATTCCAGTCATGGGTTCGATAACGTCACCGTCGGCAACTTGTCTCCTACGTTGTTAGAACGATACCTTTCCGCTTCTCGTAAGATTGCCCGGCTTGCTGTTGGATTGCCTATTTCAGCTCCCGGCGGTGACACCGTTAATCTGCCTCCTGATCTTACGCAGGAAGAGCACTTCGATGAACTTCCTGTAGGTACTCGCGGCGGGACTGTGGTTCATTACAACTTCCCGCTCGATGGGAGCTATGAGTTTCAACTTCGTCTGGCTCGCGACCGGAACGAGCATGTCGAAGGGTTGAAGGCTCCGGGTGAGGTGGAGCGGATGCTCGACGGCGAGCGCGTCACCGTCTTCGGCGTGAAACCGCCTGTGAAGGGGGACGATCATCATTTGGTTGATCAGGACCTTCATATTCGCGTCCCGGTGAAGGCTGGGCCTCACTCGGTGAGCGTTGCGTTTCTGAAAGAGCCATCGTTCCTGATGGATACGGAACGGCAGCCTTATCAGGCGCACTTCAATATGGACCGGCATCCGCGTATTCATCCGGCGTTGTACTCGGTTACCGTCAATGGTCCTTACAATCCTCAGGGACCGGGCTCTACGCCTAGTCGTCAGCGGCTTTTCGTTTGCTCCGACCAGAGTGACGATTGCGCTAAGCGGATTCTTAGCGCCGTGATGCGTCGGGCTTATCGGCGTCCTGTGACGGATACCGATCTTCGTAAGCCGCTTGAGTTTTACAAGACCGCCAAGAAGGACGGCGGATTCGATAGTGGGATCGAGATGGGATTGAGCGCGGTGCTCGTTAATCCGGCGTTTCTCTTTCGTGTCGAGAACGACCCTTCTCCTGGCGTGCATCGGGTTAGCGATCTTGAGCTTGCTTCCCGTTTATCGTTCTTCCTTTGGAGCAGCATTCCTGACGATCAGCTGCTTGGTCTTGCGAGTCAGAACAAGCTTTCTAATCCCGTGGTGCTTAAGGCTCAGGCTCGGCGCATGTTGGCTGACCCGAAGTCCGAGACTATGGTTACTAACTTCGCCGAACAGTGGCTGCATCTGCGGAGTCTCGCAGCGACAACTCCGGACATGCGGCTGTTTCCTGACTTCGACGACAACCTTCGGCAGTCGTTACGGAAAGAGACTGATCTCTTCTTCGACAGCATCCTTCGGGAAGACCACAGCGTGCTGGATCTTCTTCGCGCCAACTACACATTCCTCAATGAACGGCTGGCCAAGCACTACGACATTCCGAACATCTATGGCAGCCGCTTTCGGCGCGTGACATTTGATGCCAGCGCTTGTCGCGGCGGATTGCTTGGACAGGGTAGCGTTCTTACCGTGACTTCGTATGCTACTCGCACTTCCCCCGTCATTCGGGGCAAGTGGGTGCTCGACAACATTCTCGGTGCGCCTCCGCAGCCTCCTCCTCCTTTCGTGCCGACACTGAAAGAGCATCCGACCATCGGCAAGGTGCAGACTATGCGCGAGCGGATCGCTGAACATCGTGCGAACCCGGCTTGCGCTGGATGCCATAGCGTAATGGACCCGCTTGGATTCGCTCTCGAAAACTATGACGCGGTCGGTCGATGGCGGACAGCAGAAGACGGCACGAAGATCGATGCTTCCGGATCGCTTCCCGATGGCAGTAAGTTCGAGGGGGTCGCCGGGTTGCAGAAGGCGTTACTTAGCCAGCCCGAAGTCTTCGTCACCACGGTAAGTGAAAAGCTGCTGACTTACGCGCTGGGCCGGGGAGTAGAATATCATGATGCACCGGCGATACGGAAAGTGGTCCGTGACGCCGCACCTTCCGATTACCGGTTCTCTTCGATCATCACAGGGATCGTGGAGAGCGCACCGTTCCAAATGAGGAGTTCCCAGTGATTATCACCAAGAAGGCTCTACCGAGACGCACCTTCCTCCGGGGTATCGGCGCGACCGTCGCGCTGCCGCTGCTGGACGCCATGCTCCCCGCGATGACGGCGCTTGCCGCCAGCCCCGCGAAGCCGGTTCAGCGCTTGGGGTTCGTCTACATTCCCATGGGTGCCCACATGCCGGATTGGACTCCCGCCGGGAACGACCTGCGACAGCTTTCGCCGATCCTCCAATCGATGAAGCCGTTCGTGGACCAACTCACCGTGGTGAGTAATCTGGAACTGAAGAACGCGTATCCCGGCACGCACGCCACATCGAACGCGGCGTTCTTAAGCGCAGCGAAAGCGAAGTGGACCGAGAGCACGGATTACTGTCTGGGCACCACGGTGG
>CAXSIG010000333.1:0-6420 GCA_964237255.1 uncultured Bryobacteraceae bacterium | reverse complement strand
CGATCCCTCGCAGTACGTTTCGGAGCGTCTGTGGGCCACGGCGCGCGACGGCGTCAAAGTTCCGCTGTCCATCGTCTATAAAAAGGGCGTTCCGCGGGACGGCACCGCCCCGCTGTTTCTTTACGCGTACGGGTCTTATGGAATCGGCACGCCCGCCACCTTTTCCAGCAGCCGCGTCAGCCTTCTGAATCGCGGAATGGTTTACGTCATCGCCCACATTCGCGGCGGTGACGAAATGGGCGAGACGTGGCACGACGATGGCATGCTGATGAAAAAGAAGAATACCTTCTTCGACTTCGTCGACAGCGCCGAGTACTTGATTGCGCAGAAATGGACGTCGAAGGACCGGCTGGTGATTGAAGGCGGGAGCGCGGGTGGACTGTTAATGGGCGCGGTAGTCAATCTACGTCCCGACCTGTTCCGCGCGGTACACGCCGCAGTGCCGTTCGTCGACGTGATGAACACTATGATGGACGCAAGCTTGCCCTTGACCGTGGGCGAATATCTCGAATGGGGCAACCCGAATGAGAAAGGGGCTTACGATTACATGAAGACCTACAGCCCTTACGACAACCTCGAGAAGCGTGATTACCCGGCAATCCTGGTAACCAGCAGCTTTAACGATAGTCAGGTGATGTACTGGGAGCCGGCCAAATACGTGGCACAATTACGAACTCTGAAGACTGATAAAAACCCGCTGCTTTTCAAAATCAACATGGAGCCCGCGGGACACGGCGGAGCTTCCGGCCGCTACGATCGTCTGAAACAGCAATCGTTCGAGTATGCGTGGCTATTGAGTCAGGTGGGAATTACTCAATAATTGCCGGAAGTTTCGCGTTTTCTGCGACGGAGCCAAAAAAAAGGGCACCGTAGTCGGCGCCCTTCATTCCAAGTATGGGTGAACTAATTATCTGGGGAACAGAACCGCATCATTGTGTTCATGACGCCACTTCCAGTAATCGCGCTGCCGTGAAGTATTCTCTCTCTTCCACTCCCGATTTTGCTCATGGCGTTCTTCCAGCCATCGGCGATGCGCGCGATCTTCGTTATCGTTCCACACATGGTAATCCTTGTGACCCTTGTCGTAGATCCGGACATCAACAGCCTGGGCGGCAACAGGAGCCGTCAACGCGGCTGCCATGATCAGTGTGCCAAAAAAGCTTTTCACTTGAGTGATCCTCCATCTCCCTAGGAGCATTTCAGAGACCACTCACAGATAAACGCTGCGCTCGCGATGATCAGCGGCTACTACAGAATCGCCTCGTGTTTCGTTATTTAGAACAGATCTGGAATCACGATTACCAACATGCGGGTATCCTCACTCGCTATGTAGCAAGCGGGTTCGTACTCTCTCAATCTGCAAAAGTCGCGTTAGTACTGGATCTCACTTTCAGCTATATAGGCGAAGTTCATCGTTCCCGATTACGTATCTATGTGCGGAGCTTCGAGTCCCCAACGTGTCATATGCTCATCACATGCAAGACTATTCTGGAACGCCGCTGGAGCCAAACGAAGCCTGGACCATATTTGACCGCTGGAAGAGCAGTGGCCAGAAGATTGGCATCATTTTTTGGGGGCGCACCGCCAATGTTTACGCAATGGGTATTCTGCAGAATACTCGAAATGGCCGAATCGAGTTTACGGCGAACGGGACGCGATCCACTTTCAACTTAAACGGGGCTACGTTTAAATACGGCCCGATGCAGACTTGGCCGAAATGGCCATCCCCGCCCGTAGTCGAAGTCCTGGCTTTACGTGCCGAGTTTGAGCATGGAGAGTATTTAGCACTAGCGGAAGGTTTAATGCCGTCTGCGATGCCTTTACCATCCCTCCCCGAGTAAATACAACCGGCATAGCCCCGCGGCGCGTAACCGAATTTCCGAATACCGGATGAACTTTGCACTCGCGACGCGCGTAGAGTCAACCATGAGTAGGTTGTTTCTTTTACTAATGACCGCCGGTTGTGTTTTCGCCTCCGATGCAACCGGTATTTGGGCAGGAACACTGAAAGCGCCCGACCGCGATGGCCAGGCATATTTGATCCTGGTACAGCACGGGGAAAAACTCACCGGTTCTGCCGGGCCGAACTCCACAGAACAGCACCCGATTTCAAATGGTAAGGCGGGTGAAGACGGGACCATTACGTTTGAAGTTAACGACGGTTCCGCAGCCATGAAGTTTTCTTTAAAACAGACGGGCGATGAAATAAAGGGCACCTTAATACGGGACAACGACGGGGGGCAACAAACTGCGGAGTTGACAGTGAAGAAGAACAACTCACACTAAAAGCGTCGGACTGCCTGCTGGTTGATGTAAACATCAGTATTCGATTCGTTGCTCAAAGCGGGAGCGAAGAGGCGCGACGAACGCAAGCAGATAGGGCTAGAATCAATGGTTCACGATGAGTTGCGATTATCCCCTACCTTTCTTGTCACGTTCGAGTCCTGCCGCGCCCACCAGCCTTTTCTGACACGTGCTTTCACGAAGAGGCTTTCTCGCTTTAAGTGCCGCAATATCCGCCGAAGCTCTCGCTAAGGAAGAACCGGAATATTGGACCGCCGCTCAAGCGCGAGCCGCACTGCGTAGACGGGCCATCTCCTCCACTGAACTTACCTCGCATTGCCTCGGGCGCATCAAGCGTCTCGATTCGAAGCTGAATAGCTTCATCACCCTCAACGAAGAGAGTGCCCTGAAAGAAGCCCGCCGCTGTGACGATCGGCTCGCCAAACGCGGGGTCGTTCCCGGAGCCTGGTTCGGTATTCCGATCGCCATCAAAGACAACATCGATACCGCGGGCGTTCGTACCACGGCTGCGGCGCAACTGTATCGCGACCGTATGCCGACGCAGGACGCGGAAGTGGTCCGCCGTTTGAAAGCCGCCGCAGTTGTTTGTCTCGGCAAGCTGAACTTGGATGAGTTTGCATTCGAAGGCACCGGCACAACCAGCTTTTTCGGCCCGGTGCATAACCCGTGGAACCTGGACCGGATCACCGGTGGTTCGTCCGCCGGCTCCGCAGCCGCGTTGGCAGCCGGTCTTTGTTACGGATCGATCGGCAGCGACGATGGCGGATCGGTGCGCATACCCGCCTCCTACTGTGGCGTTGTCGGCTTCAAGACTTCCTACGGCCGAGTGAGTACGCGCGGTATTATTCCCTCGGCATATTCGTTGGACACAGTCGGTCCAATGACCCGCTCCGTGGAAGACGCGGCCTCGATGCTTCAAGTAATCGCGGGTTTTGATCCCGAAGACTCCCTCGCGGCGGACCGCCCTGTGCCGGACTACACAGACGCTTTGCGAGAGCCGATTGCGAATCTCCGTCTAGGGATTCCTCGTTTGCCGTTTTTCGACGGCCTGGATTCGAGCGTTACTGAAGCGATTGAGGAAGCCATTCGAGTCCTTCGTCCCCACGTGCGGGAAATCCGGGATGTGACGCTTCCTCAGTTCGAATTCGTAAAGGACGGCAGTTACGATGTCGAGCTGTTGCATTACCATGCGCCTATGTTTCGGAAGTCACCGGAACTTTACCATCCATGGTCGCGACGGCAACTAAGCGGACTTGAGAAGACTACGGCCCTGAACTATGTGGAAACGTTGAAGCGGCTGCGTGAATGCCGACGCGACATCGGAAGGTTTTTCGAAACCACGGACCTGTTGGTTCTTCCCACCATGCGCAACACGGCGCCGGATCTCCGGGCGACTATGGAGGAGACTTACAAGCGGCCTGGGAGCAATGTCGCGGCCTTTAACCGCTTCGGCCTTCCTGCGATTTCTATTCCATGCGGGTTTTCGAACGCGGGATTGCCGATCGGGTTACAGATTGTGGGCCCCGCGTTCGGGGAAGGACGCGTATTGTCGCTCGCCTATCGATATCAGGAACTCACAGCTTGGCATAAGCGAAGGCCTGTCCTATGACGCCGATTCAGTAGCTCACCAGCTACTCCTACTTATCGCGGTCCCGTGCGAGCGCTCCACGCTGCGGCGGCCGCATTCACGAATCTTCTTTTGAAGCTGGTCGCGGCCCGTAGAAAACGTGGAAACACGCTTGGCAATGATACGGGACGCGCGAGAACAAGCTCCAAAATAGTGTCTTCCAACTTTTAAGGACCAGTCGCCTAACGTTGGACGAGCCGCAATACGAGCATTGAATCGTTTCGTCTTCGGACATAGGACCAGATCACACGATATCGCTAAACTTATAGATTGTGTTCGATCTTAATGAACAATTGACCTATCTTCGCAAGGGCTTGGCGGAACTGATCCGCGAAGAGGACTTACTCGATCGCCTGAAGAGCGGCCGCAAACTTCGCGTAAAAGCGGGATTTGATCCTACCGCTCCGGATTTACATTTGGGTCATACGGTCTTGTTGAGGAAGATGAAACATTTCCAGGATTTAGGTCATACGGTTATCTTCCTGGTGGGAGACACCACCGCGATGATCGGCGACCCTTCGGGCCGGAACGTCACCCGGCCGCCTCTTACGCGCGAAGAGATCCAGGCAAATACCGAGACGTATAAGGCACAGGTCTTCAAAATACTGGATCCCGAAAAGACGGAAGTGCGTTTTAACAGCGAATGGCTGGGGAAGCTGTCATTCGAAGATATGGTGCGCCTCTGTTCCAAATACACGGTTGCCCGTATTCTGGAACGCGACGATTTCTCGAAACGGTATCAGGGTAACATTCCCATCTCCGTTCATGAGCTTCTCTATCCGTTAGCGCAGGCGTACGATTCGGTCGCGCTCCAATGCGATGTCGAAATGGGCGGCACGGATCAGAAGTTCAATCTGTTAGTGGGACGTGAGATCCAGCGCGATTTCGGACAACCGTCGCAAATTGTCGCGACCACTCCGTTACTTGAAGGGCTGGACGGCGAAAAGAAAATGTCGAAGTCGCTCGGAAACTATATCGGCATTACCGAAGAGCCGGGCGTCATGTACCGCAAGGTGATGCAGATCAGCGACGAACTGATGTGGCGTTACTTCGAGCTGCTTACCGATAAGAGCGTCGCGTGGATCGAGGAAGCGAAGACGGGACATCCCATGTCGGCGAAGAAGCTGCTTGCGGCGACGATTGTTGGTGACTTCCACTCCTCCCAGGCTGCTTCGGAAGCTGCACGCCAATTCGAGAATGTCGTCCAGATGAAGCAGGTTCCGGACGACATGGAGACTTACGTTTTGGCTGAGCCGGCGCGTCTCGATCGCTTGCTGGTGGCGAGTGGACTTGCTACCTCCATGGGCGACGCGGTACGAAAGTTGAAAGCAAACGCGGTTGAGGTGGATGGCGCAAAACAGACGGATCCCTTCCTAATGCTCCAAAGCACTCACGTCTTAAAAGCCGGCAAGAGTTGGCGTCGTGTGGTTCAAAGTACCGTGCAACACTGAAGGGGCCTCCGGATGATCAGAAAACTATTTACTTGGAAACTGCGCTCGCGCGAACTGAGGCTTGGCGAACGAACGCTGATCGTCGGAATTTTGAATATTACTCCGGATTCGTTCTCCGATGGAGGTCGGTATGACGATCCGGAACTCGCGGTTGCGCGAGCGATTGAGTTGGAAGCGCAGGGAGCCGACATACTCGATATCGGCGCTGAATCCACCAAACCAGGAAGTGCTCGCGTCTCAGCCGAAGAAGAGCTTCGCCGGCTGATTCCAGTGCTCAAAAGACTACGCGATCAGATTTCCATTCCGATTTCCGTTGACACTTATAAGTCGGAAGTCGCAACGACGGCTTTAGAGTACGGCATCGAAATCATTAACGATCCAAGCGGTTTTACGTTCGATCCTCTGCTTGCTAAGGTCGTCGTGGAAAATAATGCCGGGCTCATCCTGAACCACATGCGCGGCACACCCGAGACGTGGGCAAAACTGCCGCCCATGCCGGACATTATGAGTTCCGTCACCAAAGACCTGGAAGCTAGCGCGAACCGAGCGAAGCGTTCGGGCGTGGATAAGAACCGCATCGTGCTTGATCCCGGTCTTGGTTTTGGGAAGCGCAAGGAACAGAATTCCGAGATTCTCGCCCGCTTGGGAGAACTTGTCCGGTTGGAGTACCCGGTTCTTACGGGTCCTTCACGGAAGTCGTTCCTGGCGAAGAGCGATGCCGAAGAAACTCTTTACGCGACGGCCGCCGCCGTAACTGCGTCGGTGATGCATGGCGCGCACTTGGTGCGCGTTCACGACGTAGCGGCCATGAGAGCTGTGGCGGATGTTGCCGACGAAGTTGCGCGAGGCGAGCGTCAGGCCGACGAAGAAGCGCCAAAACGACCTGTCGGTCGCAGGGCTGTGACACCGGAAGTTGAAGCGACGGAACGTCCCTTGCCCACACGACCGCCGCTGTTACGAAAAGCAAATCCTCCCGCACCTCCAGAGCAAGAGCGGGAAGAACGGCCTGTTCCGAAACGCGAGCCGAGACCTTATGAC
>CAXSIG010000332.1:2436-6423 GCA_964237255.1 uncultured Bryobacteraceae bacterium | reverse complement strand
GAGATGGGCCATCGATGGTCTGCCTTTGTGTCCGCGAAAGTGAACGGCGAGACCATCCAACTAGGCCCGACTCATTGGGCGAGAGGCCTGCAAGCTCCGGTCGCCTTTCCCTATCAGCGGCCCACCGAAGCGTCGGCTATGGGAGGTGGCGTTTGGCAGGATAACTTCGACGGCACTTACACACAACTCGACGATGATTATTATGTTCCCGCAACCGGTTGGTCTTATCTGGACCTCTACTTGATGGGCCTGATTGCACCTTCGGAAGTACCGGACTTCTTCATTCTCCGAAACTTAGTTCCCGCCGGCCGCGACTCGAATGGACATGGCATCTTTAAGGCGGACCGCGTAAAAGTAACGATTCAGGATGTCGTCGCCGTAGAGGGACCACGCCTGCCGCCGGTCGACAAGTCACAGAAGAGATTCAACACGGGCATGGTGGTAGTGGTGGAAAACGGCAAGACGCCGAGTAGGGAGTTGGTTGAGCGCACCAAAGGAATTCGTGAACGATGGATGGATTACTGGACAACCACGACAGGTCACCGGTCCACCATGACGGCGAATCCAACGGGAACGGGCCGCAATTAGCCGAAGGCTTTTGCAAGCGCGAAAAGGTACTCTAGTATTCGAAAGAATGCCAACACCGTTGTCGGCGCCAAAGGCGTCCTCTCGCCTGCTCAAAGCAAAGTCTAAGCATGAGCTTCGCGGAAATAGTCTTCACTTCGTGTTTCATGAGATCCGCGAGTTGATTGTTCGGGGAAAGCTTGCCCCAGGCACGTGGATCATCGAAGCCGATCTGGCGGAACGGCTTGGCTTCAGTCGAACTCCGGTGCGCGGCGCCCTGCACTGGTTGCAACGCGAAGGATATGTGACAACGTCCGGCAACAGCACCAAGAGCCGGATGATCGTCGCTCCTCTCACCAAAGAAGACGCTCAGGAACTCTACACCATCATCGGTCATATGGAAGGCTTAGGGGCGCGTCTCACGGCTCAGTTGCCCTCTGCCGTCCGCGCGAAGGCAATTCGCAAATTGAAAGAGATTAACGCCGGGCTTGCCGAATTGGCCAGCACACGCAGAACGGACCCGAACCGCATTTTCGATCTCGACATGAGCTTTCACAGCGAGATCATGATGGCGAGCGCCGGTCCGCGACTGCTTCAGATGCACAAAGCCACGTATCCGCAAGCCGAGCGTTACTGGCGTCTTTATGCGAGCGCGATTCTGGACGAGTTGGGCACCTCGGTAGAGGAGCACAACGGAATCATTACCGCCATTTCGGATGGCAACCCGGATGCCGCTGAAAGAGGTTCGCAGTTAAATTGGGAGAACGGCGCGATGCGCCTTTCCCGCGTCATCGACACAATCGGCGAACGAGGCAGTTGGTAATCGCACGACATGAAGAATTCGGGAGCAAGCCAGGACGATTCGGCATCGGAGTTGATCTCAGGGAAAAACGCCGAGCTTGGCGACTGGCGCGGGGAAACGCTGAGCCGAATGCGCAAGTTAATTCAAAAGGCAGACCCGGACGTTGTCGAGGAGTGGAAATGGATGGGCACGCCCGTTTGGTCGCACCACGGCATTATCTGCACCGGCGAATCGTACAAAAAAGTCGTGAAGCTTACCTTCGCAAAAGGCGCTTCCCTCCAAGATCCGGCGCGCCTTTTCAACTCCAGTCTGGAGGGGAACGCGGGGCGAGCGAGGGAGATCCACGAGGGAGAAGAAGTGAATGAGTCCGCCTTTCAGGCGCTTGTTCGCGAAGCCATTGCCCTAAACAGCTCTCGCAAACTCAATCGTTCGAAGAAGAAGTCAGGATAAGCTAACGGGAAATGAACACGTCTCGCCGGAAGTTTCTTAGGGACACCGGAGTAGCAGCCGCAGCTTCTCTGATTACCGCACCTGTAACCAGTGCTGCATCGAAGCGTCCGAACATCGTCGTCATCTTGGTGGACGATATGGGCTTTTCGGATATCGGGAGTTACGGTTCGGAAATCGCTACGCCGAATATCGACAGCTTAGCGCGCGACGGCGTGAAGTTCAGCCAGTTCTATAACGGCGCGCGATGCTGTCCGACTCGCGCATCTTTACTGACCGGGCTCTACGCGCATCAGGCTGGCGTAGGGCACATGGTGGACCGGGTGGGTCCGGAACCCGCTTACCGAAACGACTTGAACGATCGCTGCGTGACCATTGCCGAAGCATTGCGGTCGGCCGGATATCACACGTTAATGTCCGGCAAGTGGCATGTAACACCGGTCAACGATTCGAAAGCGAATTGGCCTATTCAACGTGGGTTCGACCGGTACTTCGGTATCATCCACGGTGCTTCCAGCTACTTCGATCCGGTGACGTTGGTGCGGCAAAACGAGAAAGTCACAGCGGACGGCGATGATTTTTATCTGACCGATGCGATTGGCGACGAGGCTACTGGAATGGTGAAAGAGTACGCCGCGAAGAGCGAACCTTACTTTTTGTACGCCGCGTTCACAGCTCCGCACTGGCCGATGCAGGCGTTGCCCACCGATATCGCGAAATACGAACATCGCTACGAAGGCGGCTGGGACAAGCTTCGCGCCGAACGCCATGCCCGCCAGATAAAGTCGGGGCTGATCGAGAGCAAGTGGGAAATGTCTGGGCGGGATGCTACCGCTCCTGCCTGGAGCGATGCGGAACACAAAGAGTGGGAAGCGCGCCGAATGGCCGTGTATGCGGCCATGATCGACCGGCTGGACAAGAACGTCGGAAAGATTCTCGACGCGATTCGAACGAGCGGAACGGAAGAGAATACATTAGTCTGCTTTCTTTCGGACAACGGCGGATGCGCCGAGGTGCTTGGTCCAAAGGCGACAGGCATTCACATCCCGGATAAGACGCGGCAGGGCAAGGCGGTGGTGCGCGGAAATCTCCCGGCCGTGATGCCTGGGCCTGCGGACACGTATCAGTCGTATGGGCTCGCTTGGGCCAATGCCAGTAATACGCCGTTTCGAATGTACAAGCATTGGGTCCACGAGGGCGGGACGAGTGAAGGCGAATGGTAAGTGGATCGGTGAACCAAGCCATATTGTGGACATCATGGCGACGTGTCTCGACGCGGCAGGCGCGACGTATCCCAAACAGGCACATGGGAGGGAGTTGAAACCTCTACAAGGGCGTAGTTTGCTTCCTGTGGCGGGTGGGAAACCGGCGTCTGAGCGGATGCTGTTTTGGGAGCACGAGGGGAACTGTGCCGCCCGGCGGGGACGTTGGAAGGCGGTTCGTAAATTTGAGGGCGAGTGGGAACTGTACGATATGCGCGCGGACCGGACGGAGTTAAACAATCTGGCGTCGTCGAATCCAAAGTTGGCGAAGGAATTAACCGATGCTTGGCAACAGTGGGCAGACAGGAGCGGCGTGCTGCCTTGGAAAGAAGTGACGGCTGCGTCGAAGAATCGCGTGTAAGGTAGAGGGATCATGTTTGTAATCCTTGGAGCGAGTGGACAAACCGGGCGCGCGGCGGTAGATGCGCTGATTCGGGCCGAAAAACCGGTACGGGCCGTAGTGCGGCGACCGGACGCGGAGGTGCCGTTGCGTGAAGCGGGCGCGGAAACCGCGATTGCCGATGTCGCCGATCGCGCGGCGTTAACAAAAGCTTTTGAGGCCGCCGAAGCCGTTTATCTGATGAACCCGCCCGCTTACATGGACGGCGATGATAGCCGCCGCTCAGACCGCCGGGGTGGGTCGCGTTGTCGCGCTTTCTTCAGTGAGCGCGCAACATGCGGCGGGTACGGGAAACATTCTGACGGCTCATGATTTCGAGCAGCAATTACAAGCTTATAAAGCGCCGCTCACCATCCTGCGTGCGGCAACCTTTATGGAGAACTGGGGGTCTGTGCTGCCACTGGCGAAGCAACAAGGCATTCTGCCGAGTCTGCTGCAGCCTCTGGATCGAAAGCTTCCAATGCAGGCAGCCGCGGCTATCGGGGTAGCGGCTGCCGCGCTGATGCAAGAGG
>CAXSIG010000332.1:2164-2426 GCA_964237255.1 uncultured Bryobacteraceae bacterium | reverse complement strand
ACGGGCCTGCCGATTACTCCCCTAACGACGCCGCTTCGGCACTAAGCGAAATTCTGGGCAGTGCCGTCCAGGCTGTCGCCCCTCCAGAGGACCAATGGGCCGGCATTTTCCGCTCTCAAGGAATGCCGGAGATTTCTGTTCAAGCATTCTGCGAAATGATGCGCGGCTTCAACAGCGGTCACTGCCGGTTCGAAGGGACGCATGAAACGCTCCGTGGAAAGACTACCTTGAAAGAAGCGCTAGAGCGGATGCTTAGAGCTTA
>CAXSIG010000332.1:0-2132 GCA_964237255.1 uncultured Bryobacteraceae bacterium | reverse complement strand
CACGGCAGGTGAATCCTTTCCCTCCGTAGTCCTTTTCTTCGAGGTCAAGAATCATCTCCGCACCCGCGGCTTTCGCGGTTTTGTAAATGGAATCGCAATCGCTCACGATCAGGTAGGCGGACTGTGTTTCGCGGTTTCCGATTTCATCCGGCTGCGCCATGTGTTGCGACATGGGCGAACCATTGTCCATCGAGCCAAGCATAATCATTCCTCTTCCGAAGGTCATCTGCGCGTGCGCAACTTTGTCTTCGGCGGCCATGTACACCGCTTGTTTGTGGAAGCCGAAGGCTTGTTCCAGCCAGGCAATCATAGCGAGAGCATCTCGATAGCGGAGGCCTGGAATAATCGTCGAGTGAGAGTTCATGGCGGTATGGTGACACGGCGCGCCATGCGGTGACTTGGAAAAATCGGAAACTACGTGTGGATGACGTGATTTTGCCAGGGGCCGCGGAGGCGGGAATACGTGCTGGGATCGATTCCGGAGAAGGCACGGAAGCTGTTCGCAAAATGCGATTGATCGTAATAGCCGCAGTCCAGCGCTAGCCGGTCCCATCGAATCTCTTCGCCCCGATGAAGAGATTTAACGGCGCATTGAAAGCGGACGATACGGCTCCAGAGTTTGGGCGAGAGACCAGCGTCTTCACGGAAAACCTGGTGAAGACGGCGCTCGCTTACGCCGAGAGATTGCGCGGTCTGTCGGACGCCGTTCCGGCGTAGTGAAAGTAACGACGCTTCCAGCATGGGCTTCCGTTTCGCCTTGCGCCCATTGAGATGTTCCACGAGAAGGCCGTTTAGAGTTTGGAGCTTACAGGCGGGTGTCGATGCGGAGCGCAACCGGTCACGGAGCGGTTCGACCGATAATACAGCGTCGAGTGCGAGCGATTTTTCGAAAACAGCATCGGCGCGGTCACGGAGCCAAGGACCCAGCCCTCCGGGTCGGAATACGATTCCGACCAGCTCCTTTAGATCTCGCATATGAATCACCTCGTAACGGCTACGCGCTCCTACAAGAATCGCCGATGACATAGGCCGGCAGGCGCCGAGCGACTCATCGCATTCGGTGAGATTATCCGCAGCCAAGGAGATAACAACCTGCGCGCAGCCATTCGGGAACACGCGCTCACGCTCGTGTTGCACGTTCGGAGCACAAACGTACCAGAGCGAGCGAATTACTCCAGCGAGTTCGGGCGAGGGTTGCGATTCCAGATAGATCACGCGTCTTCCTCGATTATCGCCGTGACAGCAGCAGTCTCACGTTTGTTTAGAAGAGCGTACGCGGCCTGACTGCATCCACACGATCTAGATAGGTATACATACCATCCTAAATTGGCTAGGTCGCGGCGGAAACTATAAAGGCCCGGTCGTCAGCGGAAGAGAGCCGTGCGGATATGCCGAGCTTCGCAGCAAGAACGTTTGACGGAACGCAATCTTCCCGAAGCCAATCATGATCGCCCAGCGTTAGCTAAAAAACGAACTTCGCGGAGATTTGCAGTTGGCGCGCCGCGTATAGGCCGTTCGTCGATGTAGACGATGTTGGTGCCAGGAACGTGGCGTTCGGCACGATGCACCCGTTGGTTCCACCTGCTATTGCCGCGGTGCAAACGCCGGAGCCTAACGCCGTGTAGTTGAAAGCCGTCCCGTTTACAGAGGTGATGTTGGTGCGATTGAAAACGTTGAACGCTTCGCCGATCAACTGGAGCCGGAAGCGCTCACGCGCCGTAAACTCGCGCATAACCCGGAAGTCCACGTTGCGCAGGTTGCGCCCGAAGTAAACGTTACGACCGACTTGCGGAGGACGGCCGCCGGTCGACCCCCCGGTATTCGTAACTTCGCCACCGGTAACACCGTAATCGATGCCACCGCTCGGGAAGCCGGAGATCGTCGCAAATACGGGCTGAGGTGAAGCTACCGTGATGATGGTGGCGAAGAGCCATCCATCGAACGCCTGCTTTGCAAATTTATTGTTCAGCTTGTGGAAGAACGGCGGACTGTATACGATGCTGCCGGTAAAGCGATGCCGTTGATCGAGATCGGAGAGCGAGTTCTCCTGCTTCTGGTTCTTCGGATCGAGAGGCGGATCCGTACCGTTAAAGGTTCCGTTCGCGCCTGCTACGCCCCCATCATCGATCGAC
>CAXSIG010000331.1:3437-6454 GCA_964237255.1 uncultured Bryobacteraceae bacterium | reverse complement strand
AACGACGAGCACGTCGAGCCGGGTCCAGTCACGCTTGGGAACCGTGTTTTTCTCAATCAAACCCGCAGCGATCAACGCTCTTACGTCGCGCTCCGGAATATCGTTCGCATTCACCGTCCGGAAGGTTCCGACTGTCCGTAAAGTCTGCAATTGGTCGTCGCTGAGTTGATACGAACGCTCTCGGCCGGGTACTTCAATCCGACCCGAGGACTTACTTTCTACTCGCTCCGGTTCCCGTTCCGGATGCTGCACGGCGATCTAGTTTCCTTTGGTTGTGAGCTGCACGCCGAGGTCGTGCGGAATGCTGCCATCCCGCAACTGCTTCTCGAGATGAACCAGCTTCGTTCCGGTATCCTTCAGGAACAGCTTGCGAGTTAGAAGGAGGAACGCGGCATACAGATTCACTCCGACAAGCACCAGATACAACCCGATTCCAAAGCCATACCGTTGAAGCAGAACCTGTTTATAGGTCGATAGGAAATCGAGAGCGCCAAAGAGGAAAAGCACGCCGCTGAACATCAGGGTGAGCGTGGCGACGATGGCGTTCTTCCACATCAGAATGCCTGATCGTCCCGGAAATAAGTAATCACCAAGCCGAGCGGATTCACCGGTACGAAGTTGTTAGGAACATGATCAAGAACGCTGAAGACGAAATGCGCCACATAGCGTTCGCGCCGCAGTTCATGACGGTCGTTCGCCGACCGGTACACCTTCTCAAACTCGACCCGCGCCTTGTACGGAGCCGTCCGGAGATCTTCGATTGCCACGTTCCGCACACTGATATCCACCTCGTCTTCATTGCTCGAAAGGAAGGCCGAAATGCTTTTCGATTTCGTTTCTTCTTCCGTTGCGGCCCGAGAAAGCGACGAGTCGAGGAAGTACAGCTGGTGAATAAACGCGTCCCGAATTGTGGCTCGGTTCCGGCTGTAATGGTCCTGAACGAAGTTCATCAGGAAGTGCCGGACTTCCATCTCCCGGGGCTGATATTCCATGGAGGCGTACGTCACCGCATCGGCCACGCCGACATCGCTGACTCGGATCACCAAAGGCTTCAGCGTGCTGTAGGTCTTGCTGAGTTTGTAGTTCGCTCCCGCCAGGACCAGAATCACCACCGCGGCGCAGGCGAGCGTCACGCGCAGCCAGCGGTTGTGAACCTGATAGAGCGTGATGCGTTCCAGGTAGACGTCGGACCCTTTCTCCTCGGGCACCAGGACGGAACGATTCAGGGCGGTGTGCATGGAGTGAAGGCTCATGAAAGTCCAGGAATTGATGTCGGGACGGCCGAAGAACCAGAGCGGCCGGCAAAGATGTCGTTCACCAGCGTGGGAACTTTTAGAACGCCGTAGGTGAAAGCCAGCATCATGATGAGCATGGGTGCAAGCAAGGCCCACTGCTGTGCGCCATCCCACGGCGGCGCACTCGCCGCGATGTAGTTCGTCAGCAGGCGGCCGAATACGTAGACCACCGCATTGGCCACGACTGGATAAAACGAGTACTGCACAAAGGCTTTCAGCCATCCCCAGAACATCCAGTCGAGCGGCGGAATGATGTAGAAGGGGATGAGCACCGGACCGAGTAGGACGCACACCGCCGAGGCGATAAATCCCCACGCGATCACCACCCAAACGGCCGCTTCGAGAACCACCACGACCAGAAACACAATCCCCCACTCGAGGACGTCGGGAATGTTGAGGATCGCCGTGAGCCCGGGCTGCTTCATCCCCTGCATGACGGAATCGAGGCTTGTGAACAGGTTCGACACGGTGCCGTTGTTCAACTGATTCGCCAGGTACTGTCCCTCATCCGAGATGAGATGGTGGAAGTCGCGCCCACCGAAGATACCGAGCGGGGTCGTGTAGAAATGAATCATGGCGAACCCAAACGACAGCTTCAGCAGCATGCTGGCGAATCGGTCCATGGCCATGCCACCGGCCAGCGCCCACTGGATGCCGAACCACACGAGAAGAATCACGGACAACGCCGAAAACTCGATCAGCCCAATGGACATAAAGAATCCGGCGTCGGCCGCCATCATCGACTGAATCTGCGCAAACAGATCGACGAGACTGTTCATTTCCCTGCCCCCCTTTAGGGCATCACGAACGTCATCATGACGTTCGAGAAGTTGGCGTGCTGCGCCCGCAACGCCGCCATGCCGGTAGTCTGAAATGCGATCTGGTTTTCCACCATGGCCGCCTCGGCATCGTGCCGTTCCTTGTTTTCGATCAGCTGCATTTCCGCTTGGTTGACCAGGGCTTTGTTCGTGTCCGCCGCCATTCGCGCGTTCACCATACCCGCCGCGTTGATCTTGTTTAATATCGCCGCAAAGGTGTTGTCATCCGCATTCGAAGACGCGGAGTCCGTTTCGAGAGCCGTGAGCGCCGCCTCGCTCTGCACTCCATGCAAGCGCAAGGAACCGATCGTTTGCATAGCAGATTGTGCCGTTCCGTCGCGGAGTTCAAGTGTTCCGTACTGCATCTGGGCGCGGGCCTGCTGAATGGCCGGCATCACCGCTGCCAAGCTGGCATACGGCGGTCGTCCGTACGTCGAATTCAGAAATCCCCCGGTGACGTTCAGGCCGCTGTTCACCGCTCCCAACCATCCCGGCGTAGTCCCGGAACCGTTGGTCGCCAGCATGCCCTGCCACGCCGTCACGGTCATCCTGTAGTTCGACAATCGGCGCAGGTACTGCGCCATATAAACAGCTTGGTTGTACTGCTGCGTGATCCGGTTGTAGGTGGCGGTGATCTGATTCAGGGTGTCCGCCGCCGTCTTCAGTTGTTCCACCAGTTTGGCTATGGCCGCCACGTCGATTACCGCGAATTGAGCAAGCAGGGGAGTCGCTATCCCGGCCAACAACATACAAGCAATGAGTGTGTTTCCTTTTACTCGCATCGTCCGTTTCTCCTCGTTAGGGCATTCTGTGCTCGCGCAACGTCTTGTCGAAATCTTTGTGTTGCTCTTTGAGCAAACGCTGTTGTTCGGCTCTCACTGTTGCGTCGAACCGCTCTTTAGCG
>CAXSIG010000331.1:0-3427 GCA_964237255.1 uncultured Bryobacteraceae bacterium | reverse complement strand
GGCAACGGTTTCGGCGGTCACCTGGCAGGGCTGGTTGGCAATGATTCCCTGCGCGTCGAGGGTGCAAGCGGGTTTCGCTCGGCTGCAGCCCAACGCGATAATCACGATGATCGCCGCAGCAATTCCGAGACAGATTACGGCCCCGATCCCGAGACCCCAGGCAATCGCTCGCGGTGTTGCCCCGGGAAGCGGAAGACGCTTTTGCCGGAAACCACTCTCGTCTTCCGGCCGGTAGAGAACCGCGTCGTCTCCCCACCGAGGAACGTGGTCTTGGTCCGGATAGCCTTGATTCTCAGAATCGCTCATAGGTCCTCCTTGTTGGAATGTCCGGCGTAGGCCGGCAAGACCAAGTCTTTGGTGAGGATGATCTTGATCCGTTGGCCTTCGCGAATCGTAATATCCGGCAGCCGATTTAACTGGCGGCTCAATACCGTCGATGAGTTCTGGGCGAGCTGACCGGCAACGCCTTGCCGGTACGAATCGAAGCCGCTCGATGTCAGCGCGGAGCCAGTACCGAATTGCGAAAAGCCCGACATGACCCCGAGGGCGATGCTGGTGCCGAACACTTCGAGATAGTGGTTGTTGGTTTTGTCTTTGAGTCCGGTCGCCCCCTCCTGGCTGAGCCCGGAAAACTGATCGAGATTGACCGAGAATCCATCCGGCATGATCAGGCGATGGAACGAAACCGCGAGCCGCTGTTGTTGCTGCTCCGCTACACGCTTCGCTTCCCCCAGCACCCGCGAACCTTGTGGGATCAGCAACAGGTTGTGATTGTGCGAGTACACGTTCGTGGTCACCATACAGTTCACGGGACCCGAAAAGGCTCCCGCCAACCGATTGGTCAGCACGGCTTCGAGAATGGTCCCCTCGAAGAGAATGTGTTGCGGAACCTGCGATGCAGCTTCCGGCGCTGCAAACGGCGGCGGATTCGTTACCGCTACAGGTGCGGCATTCGAGGCCAGCGTAGCCGATGGAGTAGTAGTGGCATTCGCGGTAGCTGTATTGGCAACTGAGACGGTGCTTGCAACGGATGTCGGGCGAAGTGAAAGTGCTACCGGTGAGGCAAACAGAGAGCTGGTTTCCAACTTTTCTCTTTCCTGTGCGACGGGATTCGCTGGAACGGGAGGAGCCTGACTCTGGACCGGCGCCGAGTAGTAAGGTCTTCCATCCGGACCGATTACCGCTTGGCCCGGGATGCCACCCTGCATTCCCGGCTCGATTGCCGGGACACCTCCTTGCGCGGTTACCTGGCGAAGCATTTCTTTCTGTCGCGCAGCCTGTTCCTGCGCTTGCTTTTCCTGCTGCTCCGCCGCCTTTAGCTGCTGGCTATAGATATCAATCTCCCGCTTAGTGGGCGTGGCGACGGTGAGCGAAGGAAGGTTGTTGCCCGGCTTAACGGTCTTTGTTGTTGCCGCGCCGGAGAACACGATCGAGGCGACAATCACCACCGCGACCCCGATCATGCTGTACGTCTGCCGGCCTTTCGGAATATTGCCCGGGGGAGTGGCGGCGTGTTGCTGAATTACCGGCTCCGGCTGCGGCGTTGTGCTCACCGGACCGGCTCCTGTTCAAAGACCAGCTTTTTTTTTCCGATGGCGAGATACCCTTCCGTTAGGATTTTAGGAACGGTGTAGACGCCGTCTTTAAAGTCGAACTGCACCAACGAAGGCTTGCCGTCTTTCACTTCATAGACGGAGGGTGTCTCTTGCGGCGTCGCCTGGATATAGGTGAACTTATCGTCGTGATAAATCGCAGAAACCAGAAACGGCGCTTCACTCTTCTTGAACCGGTACGTAAAGCGGAGAGCGGCTGGATAGTCCTCTCGTGCTTTGAGCTTTGCCGCTTCCAACTCCGCCTCCGCTCGCCGAACCTTTAGATCCGCTTGTTCCTTGGCGATACGTTCGCTTTCTTTCGCCATCTGATACTGGGCTTCGAAATCTTTGACAGCAGCCGCAGAGACAAACTTCGGATCTCCGCTGATTGCGCTGAGCAAGGTTGTATCTTTGGTCGTCACATCCACTTCGAGATCCGGTGCCTTGCTCGTGTCGCCCACTTCGGTGAGAACGAAACCGTAAACCGTTCCCGCAGCCGTCACCAGGTGGAGGGACGTCGAAGCTCCCACTTTCGAGGGCTTCACGAAGGCGAAGTTCTGCACACCCGACACCTGCCAGAACTCCTTATCGCCGCAGATGAAGTCCAGGATCTGCTCCCCTTTGGGTAGCCGAATCAGAGTAGTAAACCGCGTCTTGGCGGCGATGGAGAGGATCTCGTGCTCGCCATATTCCACTTGGCGCGCGCCGTTACTTGTAATCGCCGCCACGTTGGGAGCGGCAACTACGGAAGGGGTTGGTGATTTCGAAGGCGGCTCAGCGGACAGTAAAGCCGTCGCGCTCAGGCCGCAAGCTACAAACATTTTCATCGATGTCTCCTTATTACGCTTGGTTGAGGTTTCCGAAGATCCGGCGCGCATCCGGATCCACATTGAGGTTGAGAACTTTGGCCACGTCCGGCCGTTTCAAAAGGAACTGTTGCTTAGGTATGAGCCGGGCAATTAGCGCGGCTTCCGTTTCATTGAGGTGAAATGTCTCCCGGTAAACTTTGGCATCCATGCCGGGGTTAGCGAGAACATTTTGGTGAAGCAACTCTCCGCAATCACGGACAGCAGTTCCTCCCGGAGAAGATCGTTGCTCGATTGCGTGGCGAGGATCATGGTGCCATTGCGCTTTCGCCATGTCTTGAGAGCTTCGTGAATATACGCTTTCGTCGTCGAATTGCGGAAGAACCGCCAAGCTTCATCGAAGACAAACAGTTTGGGAATCGCGTGTTGCGCCCGATCGTAGATCGACGCATTGGCGCGGTGCAGGATATAGAACAGCAGCGGTTCGAGCACGTCGGACTGATCCATGCCCTCGAAGTCGAACGTCTGGAATCGAGCCACGGAGAGGTTATCTTCCACGTGATCGAAATACTCCGCGAGGCGGCCATCCCCCACCCACTCGTCCAGCAGCTTGCCGTACGAACGCTTGACCGAGCGGGCCAGCGTGGCGAGTCTTCTGGTTTCCGGCGCCAGCTCGTAAAGATCGGCGATGGCGCGGTTCAGATCCTTGAGTTCCTCGGAATCCATCTGGTAATGACGGCCTTCAACTAGCACCCGGACAAAAGAAAACAGAAACGCGAGATTGTCCTTTGTAGGTTCAAGTGAAAACACAAAATCATTCGTCGCTATACAACGCAAGTAATCAAAAAGAGAGCGGATGGCCAACTGAGACCGATATCTCCCCACGTCTGGAGACACAGCACTGCGGTTCACCTCCTGGAGGCCGGCGTCGAGGTAAATGTCATTCGCGCCTGGCTGGGCCATGCAAGCCTAGAGTAAGCACTCGATGAACCCCTCTGGCGCATAAGGGTCAAAGGGTTGATTCTGGAT
>CAXSIG010000330.1:3228-6465 GCA_964237255.1 uncultured Bryobacteraceae bacterium | reverse complement strand
CATTCGTCAACGGATTCCGATCCCGTGCAAACCGCACCCTTGGCGTTCTCGATTGCAATCGCGCGACCTTGCGGATTGGGTAAGCTGGCGCCCCAGAGCAAATGAGCAGGCAGGACAATGTGGTATAACCCGGACGCGCTCTCTTCTACAGTTGCCTTCGGCGGCGTGCATAAGTTGCGACCTTCCAAGCACTCGCTTTGGAAGCTAATCTCAGATTGGACTACGGCGAAATTCGAATCGGTTTTCGGGGCCGTGGGAAGGAACTTTACGTCGAAGATATCGTGATTCTCATATCCGTTGCCCGTGGATGCGGTAAAGCCGACAAAAGCCGAGCCCGAACTGTCCAAAACGGTACGCACATCGATAGGGATTCGAACGTCAGGGTCACCGTCATCGAGAGATACGGCCAAAATAGGTGGCGCATAGCGGATGCGGACGGTATGAATGTTCCCGTCTTTCAAACGGACTTTGAGTTTCCGCCCGATACCGAGCCGTGGCGGCGGCCATCGCATCTTTGCGATCCCGGCATTGGTAGAAACGGAGATGTAGTTATCAGACGGATCGTTAGCATCGTGGTTTTGGTAGGTGTCGAAAAACACGGCGATGCTATGGGGGATGCCGCGCGTACCGGAAGCGTAAAATCCATGTTCTAACGCCCACCCTCCCGCTGCTCCACGACCCGCTATGGCGTCGACTCCCTGATTTTGAAGCACAAACGCAAACCCGTCCGCGCCGCGCCCTAATCCGCCGGTTTCGGTGATTTGAAAATGGAACCCCATTTCGAAGCCACCGGAGATTTTTTGCTTTTCCTTGAACCAAGCCGCGCCCACGTTATGACGTTCGGCGGGGGTAAGTCGTAAACGACCGTTCAACACTCGGGCGTCGCCCAACACCCGGAGGCCGGACCGGTCCGCCTTACCTGTCGGATCTACTTGCTCGGGTATCGGCAGAGCTTGCGAGAACAGATGTAGACCCGCCACGCAGAGAAGAATGAGGACGCGAAACATAAATACCGCTTGTTTTTTATTCTTCTCATGTGCTTTGAGGGATGCGGAACTACTTAGGGACTTGGAAACATCTTGACGGCGTCGAAGGAGTCAGGATCGGTGAAATCGGCACCCTGGTACGAGGCGCGTGAGGTGAGCTATTTGTCTACTTTCGCGTGTCCGTATCCGCCCCCCAGAATTCGTGCAGCTCTTTTGAAATATGCTGGCGAAAACTTACATCGTCCCACTCCTGCTTATCAACGCCGAGCAGCCGGAAATTATCCGGCAAGATTTTCGCGGCTACCAGATTATAGATGGAGGGGAGCAGCAGACGTTTTGTGAGATCCCCCGCAGCCCCGAAAATGGAATGCACACATGGCGGGACCTGCGCAACGTCACCCATTTTCTTTCTCCCTGTGCCCGCCCAATTGGTAGCGCAGGGCAGAGAGAACCTTATCGGAAGACTCCGTGTTTGCGTGTGAAGCAAATCGTGAGAAGAGCGCTGCGTTCAGCACATTGGCAGGAACACCTTCATCGATGGCGGCGATGGATGTCTACCGTCCTTCACCGGAATCCGACGCGCGCCCGCTGAAATCGCCCAGGTCCGGTGATTCGAGCAAGGACGCCGCCGTCAGGTCCAGCAGCCACGATGAGATGCCACTGCCGCGCCGTCATACTTCGGTGACCAAACCCAATCCAGGAGCCAGCGACTTGAAACGGGATCGAGTATTGTCACCGAGGCCTAACAACCGCCGATCATGAGGCAGTATCTGCGCCGCAGGCCGCTCATTGCGATTTGCATATAAGTTTTCCTGAATTACCTTCCGTTCCGCCACCTTGCGAATTTGGAATCACCGCCAAAGATGTCGAGCAGTTCCCGCCGGCAGGCTGTACTGAATGGACTAAGCGGGTCTGCAAGTCCGGATCGCGCCTGCGCTTCAATTTGAAGGATCGTGAGGTTTTCCTGTGTAAATTGCTGGCTAATAGTTGTGACCAGTTTTTCTGCCGCGCGCAACACCGGATCTGAAGCGACTAGACGGAGCCGACTCACAAGTGCGTAGAGGGCGACGAGTTCGTCCAGTGTATTCAGCTCCTCCGCCATCGATTTCGCATAAAGCCGGGCCGCTTCACGGATAAATTCCGTATACAAGGTTTCCCGTTGAAGAATTTGGTGGTTAATCAGATCGCGGCTTGTTTGGCCTTTTTGAATTACATAGTTGCTCAGTACGGGAGCCATCGCCCCGACAAACGATCCTCCAAGTGCTGCCATCGCGCCAGTCAACGCCGGATCCATCGTGGCTACTTTTTCGGCTTTGTTTGCATCATCACAATGGCTGCGCCATTCCAACTTATTTTCCCGGCGTCCTGAGGCGGCGTGTTGCCGAGAGCCACAACGCCGATATCGCTGTGCCGCAAGTGATAATGCGTTTCGAGATACCGGCGTACTTGGTCCGCCCGCTGTCTTCCAACGTCGAACTGCTCGGCAGCCGGCCCGGTTGTGGAGTACCCTTCCACAACTATCAACTGTCCGGCCAAAGTATTGAGTTGAGGCGCTACCGCTGTGTCGATCTGACGGCGGCCATCAGGCGTTAATTGCTCCTTGCCGTCCGCTCCGTACGATACCAGGTTGGAAGCCTGCAGCCACATCCTGACGGCTGGAACTTTTCTATGCGCGACCGCGGCGCGATACTCCGCGGGAGTAATCTGGTCAGTACTGAAGAAGCCGCGCTTCTTAAAGAACCCACGCAGTAAGAAGTTGTGCTTGATAGCTTCTGTATCGTCGGCCAGGTTGGCCGTTGAGCGATTGAGGTTGGAAAGCGACTGACGGATATTGGAAGCGCCGTCCTGACCCATTGTGTCTTCCGATAATGCATCCCGCAGCGTCGCCTTCAGCGTTTCTGTAATCGCCTGCGTGTTTGTGAGTGTCGCTTGGGTTTTCTCTGCCAAGCCCCGCGATTGAAAATCCGCCATTAAGCTATCGGCCCTCGCTGCGACATCGTTTGCTTTAACAGAGACCTGCTGAACATTGGCCATGGTGGTTTGCAACTGCCGCCTAGTCTCTTCGTCGCGAAGAATGAGCCCGGCTGGGCCCTTTCCAGCGTTCAAACCCGCTATCAGGACATCGATGTTTCCGGTAATGCGGCCACCGTCCTTGGTAATTTTCTTGATGTTTGGACTGTTGTCCAAAATCAGCCCGTCCGCGTGATTGACTGTCTTCGTTATGGAATCGAGCGAAACGTCCGCCCGCTCA
>CAXSIG010000330.1:0-3218 GCA_964237255.1 uncultured Bryobacteraceae bacterium | reverse complement strand
TACTGGCTTTTTCCATCATGGCCGAAAGCTCAAATGGCTCCTTGCTCGGAAGCAGTGCGTCGGACTCGGCGCTGCCAGCGTGATCGCTACCGCGCCCAACTAGGACATAGTTATCGCCGACAACCCCCTCGGTCTGAATGGTTACCACCGAATCCGTGCGTACCATCTCGCGCATTTTCCTGTCGACCTCGATCCGGACCCGGAATTTTTCTGAAGCAGTATTCGGGATGGAAATGTTCTTGATCTTGCCGGCGTCAATACCCGAAACACGCACCTTGGCACCGGGCGAAAGTCCGCTCAAATTGCTGAATTGAGTCTGAAATTCGATGGTCTTGGAGAAAGCCTTCTGGCGGTCCCCGATGACGAACAATATGCCGAGAAGAACCGCCAGACCAGCCAGCACAAACAACCCAACCGCCCAGGGACGAAGCTGCATCAGTTTTTCTCCGAAACCAGGGCTCGGACCAATTCGTTTTCGTGGTTCTCTAATTCCTCGGCTGTCCCGATCGCGGCCAGCTTTCCCTGGTCCAACACGGCAAGCCGGTCGCCCACCCGGCGGGCCCCGTGAATGTCATGAGTCACGATAATCATGGTCGTTTTCTGTGTCTCCTTTACGCTGCATAACAATTCGTCGATTTCAGAAGCAGTGACCCTATCGAGCCCGCTGCTTGGCTCATCGACAAGTAAAATTTTTGGTTCAAGCACCATTGCCCGGGCCAGCCCAGCGCGTTTTCGCATTCCTCCCGACAATTCCGAAGGCATCTTCTTGCGGTCGTTCCCCAGACCTACCTGATCGAGGGTCTTTTGGATTTGCGAATCGATCTCATTCTCGGGCTTGGTTTTGAACCGGGTGAGCGGGAGATGCAAATTGTCATTGAGTGTGAAGGAATCGAATAACGCCGCACTTTGAAAAAGAAATCCCATCTCCCTCCGTACTTCCGACAAGCCATCCTCATCCAGGCCACAAATGTTCCGGTCCTGTACGCAGATGGTCCCCTTGTCAGGCTTCAGCAAACCGATGATCAGTTTGAGCGTTACGCTTTTGCCTGTTCCACTGCGTCCCAAGACGCAGAGCGCCTCCCCGGCGCGAACGGAGAAAGAAACATCGTCCAGTACTGCCCTTTCGCCGAAAGCTTTCGAGACGTTCTCGAAAGAGACAGCCCGTTCATCTTTCGTACTCATAATGCTTTCCCCGGGAACAGAAAGAAAATCAGTTTGACCAGCACCACATCCGCAAAAATGATGCAGAGCGATGAGGTGACAACACTTCTTGTGGCCGCCTTGCCCACGCCAGCCGATCCTTCGTCAGTCTTGTATCCGTAGTAAGACGAGATGAGCCCGATGATAAGACCGAATACGGCTGTCTTGAATGTTGGCGGTAAGAAAGTAACCCACGTGACCTGGCTGAAAGCACGGTCGATGAACAGTTGGAGCGAGATGTGCGAAGTTGCGCTCTCCACCAAGTAGCCGCCCGCAAGTCCGGCGATGTCGATGAACAGCGTCAGAATTGGGAGAGCAACGATGCAGGCCAGGATACGAGGCACGACCAGCAGCTTGAGCGAATCGATGGAAAACGCTTCGATCGCATCGATTTGTTCTGTTACTCGCAGGTTTGCCAATTCCGCGCCAATTCCAGCGCCCACGCGGCCTGCCACTAACAAGCCCGCCACCAGAGGACCGATTTCAACGAAGAACGAAAGCGATTGCACAGCCGGGATCAGCGCTTCCGCACCGAACCGGATTAAAGAACTGCGGGTATGGAACGTCAGGACCAATCCAACCGAGAGGCCCGAGGCGACTACAAGGGACACCGATTTCCATCCCACTTCCTCAAGCTGGTAGAGGATCATTTCCCACTCGTAAGGCGGGACCAAGGCGCGACGAAAAACCAGCCAAGCGAACATGGCTAGCTCCCCTACGAGATTGATAAATTCCCTCACTTGAGACTATGTAGCCGGCTATGCGGCTTCGTGAGGAGCGCCCTGGGGAGGAGTGTTACCTAACGAAGCCGGTTCTTGCTCTCCGTCCTTTTTTTTCCTCTTTCTTATCGCCCCATTGCACCCACTTCAAATCGAGCACCACGATCGAATAGATGATCGGCACCAATCCAAGGGTCACGAAGGTCGCCACGGTCAACCCGCCGATTTGCGCATAACAGAGCGACTCCCAAAGAGGACCACCGTGTAAAGCCAGCGGGAAAAGGGCAAAGACCGTAGCTGAAACAGTGATCAAGACTGGTCTCAAGCGCAGGATGCCTGCGTCGATCAGGGCAAGTTCCAACTCTTCGCCCTCCGCATGCTTCTCCTCGATGAATTCGAAGAGTACGATGATGTGGCTGACGATGACGCCGATCAGGCTGATGATCCCCAGGAACGCCATGAATCCAAAGGGCGCCCCCATGATCAGGAGCGCCAATATCGCTCCGACGCAACCGTAAGGAATCGCCGCGAAGACGATCAATGGCTTGACCGCATTGCGGAACTGTATTAGCAGAGCCCAGATAGATGCCCGCAATGCAAATCATCAGCACCACCACCAGGTCACCGAATCCGCTGGCTTGTTCCTTTTGTTCGCCAGCGTAACGAAAAAGGAACCCGTTCGGGAGTTGCTTTTGAAACTCATCGAGTTTCGGCTGCGCAATCTTCATGACCTCCGACGGCAGATGGCCTACTGAGGGCCAGCATTGAACCGTGATGGTACGGTACTGATCGAATCTGCGGATTTTGGGAATCTCCGGTTTCAACCGGATGTCAGCTATTTGCGAGAGGGGAACCCGCTTCGCCTCCTGACTGGAAAAGACATAAAAGCTTCGCAAGTCGGAAAGCTGAGATCGTTCCTCTATGCGAAGTTGCGCAACGATGGGAATTTGGCGGTCGCCTTCGCGCAGGGTTCCCGATTGTTTGCCGGTGAGCGCGGCACTTATGCTTTCTGACACATCCGAATTCGTCACCTTGGCCATATTGGCCCGATCCGGATCCACCTCCACGGACGCTCTAAGACTGCTCTCTCCCCAGTCGTCGCGGACTCTAGCGGCAAGTGGAACATCGCGAAAGATTTTCTTCAGCTTGCCAGCTTGTCTTTGAAGCTCAGCCAAGTCTTCGCCTGAGACTCGTACCTGAATCGGCAACCCAATCGGCTTACCCGTTTCCAAAGTTCGTGTGTCGACAATAGCGCCGGCGATGTTTCTGTCCAATTCGGGCTGGAGGCGGTCCAACAAA
>CAXSIG010000329.1:0-6472 GCA_964237255.1 uncultured Bryobacteraceae bacterium | reverse complement strand
CTCCGTTAACGGTCAACCAATCCGTTCGCGGTTCACTTTTATCGAGAGCATCCGTCAGTCGGGAGGCGTGCCGGTGACGATTGCACTAGATCGCAAAGGAAAGCAATCCACCATTTCCGTGACCCCGGTGTTTTCGAAATCGGACGGAAAGCCGAGATTCATGATCGGCGTCGCTGCGGACCTGCACCGCAATATTTACCACGGAAAGCTTTCTCTCCCGGCGGCAATTGAAGAGTCGGTACGTATGAATGTGAAGAACGCGGGCTTGATTGTCGGCTCGCTCAAGGGAATGATTGAGCGGCGGCTCCCGGCTAAATCGCTGGAAGGACCAATCGGCATCGCGCGCCGGTCCGGCGAAGCGGCCAGCCAAGGCCCTATTGCCTTTCTGCTTCTCATGATCATGGTCAGCCTCAACCTGGCGATTTTCAATCTGCTGCCGATCCCGATTCTGGACGGCGGAGTAATCGTGCTGCTTCTTATCGAGATGGTAATGGGCCGTGATGTCAGCATGGCCGCTAAAGAAAACATTTTGAAGGTTGGGTTCGTTTTTCTGATGATGATCGTGGTGTTTGTCCTTTATAACGACATCAGCAAGTTGATCTCATAGCTTCTTGCGAACCCTTATAGGGCTTCTCGTTGTCTTGGCCTTGCAAGCACAAAGCATTCGCCTGGATCGGGAAGCCTGCTTTGGAAGCTGTCCGGTTTATTCTCTTCTCATCGAGGCGCCTGGGAAGGTGACCTTCGAAGGAAAACAGGATCTCGCTTCGGTAGGGCGGAAGACAAGCGCAATTGCCGAAAACCAGTTTCGTGAACTGATTCGGCAGTTTCACGATATTAAATTTTTCCAGCTTCTCCCTGAATACACCGCAAGCATCTCAGATATGGCGACCACCATCGTGTCATTCAGCGAGGATGGTCATACAAAAGCCGTCAGAGACTACTTCAACGCACCGGATGAGTTAACGAAACTCGAGCGTCAAATCGAGCGCGCCGTAAATAGTCATCAGTGGCTCCACGACAAAACGATGCGACTCACACTCAGCACCCCAGCGGCCGGTTGGGGTAAAGTTTTCGGGAGGGCGGAGGATCTCAAAAATCCCGGTGCAGTCCGGAGAGATGCCTACACCTGGATCAAGCCAGGAGTATCGGCTCTTATGTATGCTGCATCGCTAGGAGAAGTCGATGCGACTCGCGAGGCACTGAAAACACATCCCGATGTGAACGCCGCGGACGAGACTGGGTGGACTGCCCTGATGGTTGCCTCTACCTCGGGCTTCCCCGATTCTGTACGTCTGCTCGTTGATGCGGGAGCGAAGATAAATCAGAAGGATATTCATAGCGACACGGCGCTAATCGGTACGGCAGCCGTCGCCTATTTTCAGCAAAGTCCTGAAGTTCTCATTCTCTTGCTCACTCATGGCGCACGCGTAAACGAGACAAACGATCTGGGTGAATCCGCGCTCATGTGGGCTTCATGGGCGGGGAGTGCGGACGCTGTTAAAGTGCTTTTAAAGCACGGCGCCGATCGCAAAAAGACCGATCAGGCAGGGCACGACGCAATGTTTTATCTTTTGAGATCCCGGGAACTGATGGGATATGACAAGACACGGCAAGCGGGATACGATCGTGCCGCTTCCGTTTTAGACAAGCCTTGATTAACATCAACAATGCCAAACCAATCTCAGGTAACCGATATCGAAAACGCGACTTATCGACGGACTGCGTTCGGGCTACCTCCGCTTCGAAGAAATTAAACTTCTAAATTCCATGATCCGGATCTATGGCTATACGGCGATCGTAGTCGGGCAAACCGAAATGCGCGGACTGTTCGGGAGTAATCCTTTTACAGCCCGGAGCCGCTACACGCACATCTACATTGAAGTGGAGGGCACGCTTGGTTTTGCGGCTTCTCAAGGAACGCCGATCCTACCCGCTTAAAGGGAACTCTTTGCAACTTTCAGAACGCTACACACTCGGACGCTCCGGCCTGCCGGTGAGCCCTATGGCTCTTGGGACCATGACCTTTGGCAACAAAAATTGGGGGTCTCCCGACGATATCTCGGGGGCTATCTTCAACGCCTACCTCGACGCGGGTGGCAACTTCCTGGACACGGCGGATGTATATAGCGGAGGCAACAGCGAGGAGTTGCTGGGGAAACTGATTACGGCGCGCAACCTGCGCGAGAAAGTTGTCCTTGCGACAAAGTTCAGCTTCCAGGGCGGCAACGGACGCAAGAACCTGTATCGTGCCCTGGAAGGCTCCTTACGCCGCCTCGGAACGGACTATGTCGACCTTTATTGGATGCACGTGTGGGACGGAGTCACTCCGCCTGAAGAAATGCTGCAATCCATGACGGATCTGATTCGCACCGGCAGGATCCGCTATTTTGGCCTGTCGGATGTTCCAGCCTGGTATGTGGCCCGTATCTGTACATTGGCGGAAGTCAGTCATGTGCAAGGTCCTGTCGCATTGCAGTTGCCCTATGCCTTGACGGATCGCGAACTAGCAAACCAGCACGTTCCGGTTGCCAGACAATTAGGTCTCGCGCTAGTACCGTGGAGTCCATTGGCCGGTGGGTTCCTCAGTGGAAAATACACACGCGACGAAGCTGGTAATCCACAAACGGGCGGTGGGCGTCTTGATTTGCAAAATCAGCCATTCCGGAAGTTCACCGATCGAAACTGGCGGATTCTGGATGAACTGCGCGCTGTGGCACAGGAAGCCGGTGAATCTGTTTCGAAACCGCTCTCGCATGGGTTCGTCAGCAGCCGGGAATTATATCCGTGATCCTGGGCGCCAGAAACCTGGATCAGCTCAAAGGCAATTTGGATTCGCTAGCGCTGACGCTTTCAGAAGGGCAACTCGCCAGACTCAACACCGTCAGTGCTCGGGACTCCGGCCACTTCTATGAACTGTTCCAAAGCAAGGTACAACAGGGCATATTCGGCGGCGTCCAGGTAAAAGGCTGGTAGGTTTTCGCGTCGAAAGACCACTCAAAAGCATCTGGTACCCTGAAGCGACCGCCGATGGACTGTTCCTGTATCCGCCAAACCGACCTGCCGGGAACTACCCGCCTTTTCGCGGATCTTGTCTATCATCCAGACCGGGTGGCTTCGTTTTATCTACCGCCTGACGACGACTTCGCCTTCCCCGCCGACCGCCGGGCCGGCTTGGTGGAAGCTCTTCGGGAACAGAATCCCGGTAACCCGCTCCTGGAACGGCTGGCGCAAGACGGAACAGTCGCCATCGTCACCGGCCAGCAGGTTGGTCTATATTCCGGCCCCGCTTATACACTCTACAAAGCGCTGACGGCCATCAAGCTGGCAGCAGACTTGACCGCTTCCGGCAAGTCGGCCGTTCCAATCTTCTGGCTTGCTACCGAGGACCACGACTTCCTCGAGGTAAATCAAGCCTGGGTTTTCGACGGCAATACCGAATCTCATCGTCTGGAAACGGCGGCGACCCCTAGGCCGAATCAGCCAGTCGGGACCGTAGAGCTTGGCAATCTCGATTTTGGCCAGCTTCGGCGCGGACTGCGGAATCTGCCGTGGGCCGATGAGATCGCCGGCCAAGTGGAATCCGCCTATCAACCCGGGGCGACTTTCGGACAAGCTTTCGGGGCGCTCCTTCGCAAGCTGTTAGGCGATCGTCAGATCCTCCTGCTCATCCTGTCCCAGGCTGTCGATGCCGCTGACGATCTTACGAATGCACTCCTGGTTCGCAATAAAGAACTGGATGAGGCCGGCTATCACGCGCAAGTTCACATCGAAAAGGAGACATCGTTATTCTTCCTGCTGGATGGTGGAAAGCGTGTCTCACTCAAGCGACAAAACGGCTCCTACGTTGGTGAAGGAAAGACTTGGACGGCCTCCGATTTACAGTCGCGAGCCGCCGAGCTTTCTCCGAACGCTCTCCTCCGTCCCGTAATCCAGGACTACATGATTCCGACCCACACTTATGTCGGGGGTCCGGCCGAGCTTTCCTATCTCGCTCAATCAAGCGTGCTTTACCAGCGGTTACTTGGACGTCAACCCCACGCGGTACATCGCAGCGGCTTCACTGTGATCGACGCGCACAGCCACAAGCTGATGAACCGCTACAAGTTGGATCTGCCGGCATTCTTCCCCGGGGAGCAAGCGCTTCGGGAACGCGCAGCCCAAATCTTGGTTCCACCGGCATTAACAAAACGCCTAGAGGAAACGCGGTCCACCGCCTCCGCCGCGCTTTCTCGGCTGAAGTCCGAACTGCTTGCGTTTGATCCTACGCTAGCCAAGGCGCTCAACCGTTCGGGACGCAAGATTGAATTCCAACTGAGCAAAATCGCCGACAAAGTGGGAAGGCAGGCTATCGCGCGTGACGAGCGGGCCACCCGCGATGCCCGAACACTCAGCAATCTGATTTTTCCGCACAATCACCTGCAAGAGCGTTTTTACTCGGCGCTCCCGCTATTGGCGAAACATGGACCGGCCCTGGTGGACGATCTCTATGGTCAGATCCAGCTATCGTGCCCGGATCATCAGTTGGTCACCGCCTGACTCACATGCATCGGAATGCCGTGAAACAGGCCCTGAAAGAGGGCAAGGTGCAGCTCGGCGCCGGTTTCTGGCAATTTCGTTCCCCGGAAGTTGCACGCATCTACGCGGCAGCTGGTTTGAATTGGGCATTTATCGATACGGAACACGGTGGCTTCGATTTAGAGACCATCCAGGACATTTGCCGTGTCGCGAATCTCGCCGGACTCTGTCCGCTGGTGCGGGTCGGCGATCTTCAGTATTCCCTGGTCGCCCGGGCACTCGACTGTGGCGCCATGGGCGTGGTCTTCCCACGCGTAGAATCGCCGGAGTTGCTCGCGACCGCCGTGAGTTGGACGAAATTCCCGCCCGTCGGCATTCGTGGCTTTGGTCTTAATACGATGAGCGTGAACTATGAACCGCTCTCCATGCCGGAGATCATCGACCAAATCAATGCCGATACCATGGTCGTTATGCAGGTGGAAACGCAGCGCGCCATTGACCGGCTGGAAGAACTCTTAAGCGTGCCCGGCATCGACGCCGTGATGGTGGGACCGGCGGACCTTTCCATCTCGCTCGGAGTTCCGGGCGAGTTCGAACATCCCAAACTGGTGGCCGCTATGGAGACGATTCG
Source organism: uncultured Bryobacteraceae bacterium (assembly GCA_964237255.1). Classification (GTDB taxonomy): domain Bacteria; phylum Acidobacteriota; class Terriglobia; order Bryobacterales; family Bryobacteraceae; genus JALYXI01. The sequence continues at coordinate 1,326 of CAXSIG010000329.1, read as the reverse complement.
CGACACCTGTATTCGGAAAGGTGTGGCGCCCGGTACGCAAACCCGCTCCCTGAAATTAGCGAAGTTCTGGCGCGAACGCGGGATGCGGTTTCTCGGCTGCTCCAATGAAACGGTGATGCTGCAAGATCGCGCCACCGAAATCGTACAAGGTCTTTCGGCGGAGAGCTAAGCCATGTTCTTTCTCCTCCTATTGGCAGCCGCGCTGCCCGACGCCCAGCAACAGGCGATGCTTGACCGCATCAGCGCCGCGGATATGAAGGCGAACCTTTCGTTTCTTTCTTCCGATGCAATGGAAGGCCGCGATACGCCATCGAAGGGCTTGACCATCGCGAGTGAGTTTATCGCCAGCCGTTTCCGCAAGGCGGGCCTGGAACCAGTCACGGGAGACAGTTATTTCCAGAGGGCGGCCTACAGCTTGGTAACTGCCGATTTGAGCGATTTCGACCTGACGCTTAACAACGGCTCCGAAGCTATTCACGTCGCCAAGAATTTCGATCTGCAATCCATCGGTGCTCTCGACCTAAAAGAAGCTCCCGTCCAAAAAGTGACGACGGACTCGCCTGGCGACCTGACGGGTAAAGCGGCGCTTCTCGAGATACCGGGCCGCGACAAATACGAAGAGTTCGGCAAGATTTTAAAAGCTACACAGCAGGCCCACCCGGCAGTGATTCTGATGATGCCCCGCGGTATAGCGCGTCGCGCTCCCGCAACGCGCCTGGTGGCGGTAGACGCATCGGGGGCACCTCCCACGCTGACAATTCGTGACAAAGATGCGGAAAAATTCCTGACCGATTCGGCCACCCTGACGGTGTCTGTCCATGCAAAAGCGGCAACCCAGGCTCCGGTCGAATTGCACAACGTGGCAGGCGTTCTGCGTGGATCCGATCCAGCGCTTCGCGACACGTATGTTCTAGTCACCGCCCATTACGATCACATTGGTGTACTCCCGCCCGGCGAGGGCGACCGGATCAACAACGGTGCGAACGACGATGGCAGCGGCACCGTATCGGTCATGGAACTTGCCGAAGCGTTGGCGCAGATGCCGGTACACCCAAAGCGCAGCATCTTGTTTATGTGTTTCTTCGGTGAAGAGAAAGGGCTGTTCGGCTCGCGGTACTACGCTTCGCACCCGCTATTTCCCCTGAAGCAAACCGTAGCTCAAATCAATCTGGAGCAACTTGGCCGCACGGACGATAATGATGGTCCGCAAGTAGCCAGCGCCACCTTTACCGGCTTCGACTTCTCTGATCTTCCCGCGACCTTTGAGAAAGCGGGCAAGCAAACCGGCATCCGGGTCTATAAGAACGAACAGAACAGCGACTCTTT
>CAXSIG010000328.1:2449-6476 GCA_964237255.1 uncultured Bryobacteraceae bacterium | reverse complement strand
TTCCTGATAGCGCCGCCCGAAGCCGACGCGGAAACACCAGAAGATCAGCCGATGGGCGAACAAGATCCCATGTACGAAGAGGCGCTTCGCGTAGTGTTGGAGATGGGCAAAGCATCCACCTCCACCCTGCAGCGCCGCTTGCGATTGGGCTACGGAAGAGCGGCCCGCATTCTGGATATGATGCACCGCGATGGCATCATCGGACCGCCCGATGGATCGAAGCCGCGCGAGGTCCTAAAGCGGCCGGAATGGCTGCGAGAAACAGCGGACGTAGGCTAGTTCGCGTTCGGCTTTGCGGCGCTGTCGATCACAATGACAGCAACGGAAATCTTACCCGAATCCAGCTTCAATCCCAACTGCTCCTGAACTGCGGTTGGCAGGATGGGCGGCGCGTCCGCTGCGGCGTCCGCTTTCGCGGCAAGCGCATCCGGAGACCAACGCAACTTGAAGTTGAATCCGCCCGTTAGCCCGGTCTTATTTGCAACAGGCGCCTCTAAGCGGTCGGCAAGAAACTTCGTCAGTCCGTCCATGTCGGCGTTCTGCGCCTTGAGCTGGGAGCGGCTGGAATCCATGTTGGTGCCCGCTTCGGCATTTGCGGTTTCCAACTTGGGGCCGCTCTTGCCCACTGTCAGCGTGTAGCCGGAGACCTGACGAGTTTCTCGATGCATCACCAGGTGGAAACGGTCCGCAAGCAGCGCCTGAAGCATAAGCGGACGTTGTTCTTTCTTTTGCGAATCGGATAAATCGACCGGCATCTTTGCCTGAATATCATAGCTGTCCTGGTCAGCCCAATCCGGTCCCCCAAATACTTCTTCGGTGGAGACCTCAAACGCGCGTGCGACCAAGACTTTGAGGGTGACGTTGTGCGTCTCGAAGCGCTCGTTGTGTACGCCTATGCCACTCGAGTTGTCTTTCACCGCAACGCGTATCGACGCTACTTCGAACTCGGGCTTCGGTGTTTGGGCGAACGCGGCCCCCGCCAGAGCGAGCAGCACCAAGGACCGTTTTATATGGTTCCGTTTAGTTGGCATTTGGCCTCTGGGCACTATCGATGAGAATGGCGGGAACTAATACCTTGCCCGAATCCAGCTTGAGCCCGAGTTGCTCCTGAACAGCGGTTGAAAGAGAGGGCGGCGCGTCGGCGGCAGCTTCGGGTTTTGCGGCAAGCGCGTCAGAAGACCAACGAAGCTTAAAGTTAAATCCTCCCTTGAGATCGGTCTTGTCGACGACGGGAGCCTCCAATCGACCCGCTAAAAATTTCACAATGGTCTCCATATTTGCGTTCGTAGCAGTTAGCTCAGAGCGGCTAGAGTGCATGCCGGTGTCCGTCTGGTCAGACTTGGCCGCCTCCAATTTCGATCCGCCCTTGCTCACCACCAGCGTGTAACCGGAGACTTGCCGGGTTTCCTGATGTGAAGTCAAATGAAAGCGCTCGAAAAGCAGATTCCGAAGCATGGCCGGAAACTGTTCACGCTGCTGTTTCTGCGAAAGGTCTTCTGGAATCTTGGCGCGTATATCGTAGCTTTCTTGACCCGCCCAATCCGGTCCGCCGAACACCTGTTCGGGAGCAAGATCGAACGCGTGAGCTACCAATTCCCTGAGTGTGACGTTATGAGTCAGAAGCCGACTCCTATCAACACTAAATCGGTGAGACTCGTCCCTCACCGCCACGCGAATGGAAGCCACCTCGAAATTAGGTTTTGGCTCTTGGGCCAACGCGGCAGCGGCAAGGGCAGGCAAAATCAGGGAACGGATCATTTGGTTTCCTCAGTTGGCATTTGGCTTATGTCCGCTGTCGATAACAACGGCGGAAACCGCAACTTTACCCGATTCCAGTTTCAGCCCAAGCTGGTCCTGAACCGCCGTCGGGAGAGCGGGAGGCGCGTCGGTAGCCGTGTCGGTTCTTGTGGCAACCGTATCGGGAGACCAACGCAGTTTGAAGTTAAAACCGCCCTTGAGCCCGGTTTTGTCCGCAACCGGAGCTTCTAAACGGCCAGCCAGAAATCTCGCCAAGCCTTCCATATCGAAGTTTTGCCCGGTAACCTGAGCCCCGCTGATGTTCAGGTTGGAATTGGGCTCGCCAGGTTTTGCGGGTTCGAGTTTCGCACCGTTCTTGCCGACCAGCAAAAAAAAGCCGGAGACTTGCCGCGTTTCCCGGTGAGTGACCAATTGGAATCGCTCCGCAAGCAAATGTTGGAGCATGGGTGGCAGGAACTCCCGTATCTGGCCGTCGGTAAGGCCGTCCGGCATCTTGGCGCGGATATCGTAACCTTGGTGTGCGGCCCAATCCGGTCCACCGAAAATCTGTTCGGAAGGAATGTCGAACGCCCGCGCCACCAAAAACTTGAGCGTAACGTTGTGAGTCAGAAGCCGGGTATGGTCATTGTTGAACTGAACGGAGTTATCGTCTTCGGCGATCCGAATGGAGGTGACCTCAAACTGCGGCGTCTGGGCAAAAGCGGTTAACGCGAGTGCAATCAGGGCAAGAAACCGCATCTACGGATCTTAGACGAACGAAAGCGCTTTCCGTTGAGCAACTTTGCGTAATAGATAAACATCGGATAGTTGTGGCCTCATTAGCTCTAGCCAATACGGCGCTTCGAATCGCGCCGATATTCTGGGAAAAGTTCTCTGCCGATCTGAAGCGCCCTGTCCTCGATTCATCGTTCCGGCCCGATTTCAACAAGTGGACGTCCGACGGTTTACGTGCGGCATGGATAGGGCATAGCTCCGTTGTGATATCGATGGATGGATTCACCGTCATTACGGACCCAGTGTTCAGCAAACGGATCGGAATCGGAATCGGGCCGTTCACGTTAGGAGTGAAGCGCTTGGTATCGCCCGCTGCTTCGGCACAGGATCGCCCGAAGCCGAATTTGGTCCTGCTCTCCCACGCTCACATGGATCACTTCGATCTGCCCAGCTTGCGTGCTTTGGAAAGCAATGAAACGGCGGTGGTAACGGCAGCGAAGACAGCCGATCTGCTTCGCGTCAAGCGCTACGGTTCCGTACAGGAACTACGATGGAACGAAACTGTGCGAGTCGGTCCCGCAACAGTTCGCGCGTTCGAAGTGAAGCACTGGGGCGCTCGTATGCAGAACGACACGTTTCGCGGCTACAACGGCTACGTCATAGAAGCAGGCCGCTACCGGGTTCTCTTCGGCGGGGACACTGCAATGACCGAAACTTTCCGGCAGTTGCGCGGCATGGGACGAATCGACCTGGCGATCATGCCGATCGGCGCGTACGACCCTTGGATTCGGGTACATTGCAATCCAGAAGAAGCGTTGCAGATGGCGAACGATGCCGGGGCCGACCACATCCTCCCTGTGCACCACCAGACGTTCGAGCTTAGCCGCGAGCCGTTGCGCGAGCCGGTCCAAAGACTTTTGCAGGCTGCCGGATCGAGTGGCCGAGTTTCTCTCACTGAGATTGGCCAGGAAGTAGCGTACTAGTCTTCGGCCAGAACCTCGGCTAGACGGTCCAAGCGACCTTCCCACATCGAGCGGCAGGTTTGCATCCATTGTTCCGCGACCGAGAATCCGGCAGGCGCCAGTTCGCAAGTCCGTACCCGACCGGCTTTCGCCGTTCGGACCAACCCACTGCGTTCCAGAACCTGAAGATGTTGAACGACGGCGGCCAGCGTGATCCCAAGCGGCTCCGCGAATTGCGAGGCGGAGCTGCTACCGGCGCTCAGCTTTTTTACGATGGCGCGGCGGTTTGCGTCCCCTAATGCATGAAACACTTGGTCCGCCGTAGCGCGATGTTTTGGCATTACGCTAAACCTGCGCGCCCGCGTCGTCCAGTAGTTTTTGCCATCCGCCCTTGCGCATCGCCGGACCGTCCGAGCCTTCGAAGAATGCGCCTTGATGAGTGAACACCAGTTCTGTCCCGTCACCTGCGGGCCGGAACTCGAACGTGCATAAAGACGCTGAGATACGCTTGCCTCCAATGTCCATTGTTGAGGCCATGACAAGCGTCCGGTTTGGGATGATTTCCAGAAACTTGCCTTGGTTGATACATTCCA
>CAXSIG010000328.1:1500-2439 GCA_964237255.1 uncultured Bryobacteraceae bacterium | reverse complement strand
TGCTTCCAGTTGATGTTGTTCCCGGTCGGCGTACCAGCGGCGCTTCTTGCCGGGATCGGAAAATGCGCCGAAGACGCGCTCGGGAGCCGATGAATAACTCTTCGTGACGACAAACGTATCGTGGATGACTGGTTTCATGATAAAGCCTCTGCTTAAGTATTAGTCGGCGGATGAATAATAGTCAAGTATTAACTTAACTTTGGCGCAAGGTAAAATGGTCATGTCTTGCTGCCGGAAAAAGCGATCCTCAAAAAGACTGGGGAAGCAATCAAACAATTCGATATGATTCGCGAAGGCGACCGGATCGCGGTTGGCGTCTCGGGCGGCAAAGATTCTATCGCTCTCCTGGAAGCAATGCGACTTCTGCAGCGCCGGTCTCCTGTTCGCTTCTCGCTTTGCGCATTCACCATCGAGCAAGGCAAGTTCGTCCGGCCGGTTCAACCTGTCGGCGAATTTATTCGGCAGCGCGGAATCGAATGGACGCACTACACGGATCAGGCTTCGTTGAACCTGATCGATGACGAGCCGGACCATGGCTGCGACTTATGCAGCCGCTATCGACGCCGCGCCGTGTACGACGTTGCGCGCAATCTGAACGCGAATGTGATCGCCCTGGGGCACACGGCCGATGACGCCTGCGAATCGCTCCTCCGCAATGCCATGTACAACGGGCGGCTCAGCGCCTTGCCGGCGGTGGTGCAGTCGCGGAAAGGCACAGCGCGCATAATCCGTCCTCTGATTTATGTGTCGGAAGAGGTGACCCGCGCGTTCGTTGAGGGGCTGGGTATCGGGATTGTCCCTTGCGTTTGTTCCTTCAAGACCAACACCGTGCGCGGGTCCATTCGTGACGTGATGGCGGAACCCGGCGTGAAGCAAAGCCTGCTTTCCGCTATCGGGAACATCGATGCGGCGCGCCTTCTCGACCCTCGCTTTCACGTT
>CAXSIG010000328.1:0-1490 GCA_964237255.1 uncultured Bryobacteraceae bacterium | reverse complement strand
CACCGTCAACCTGATCGCGCCCGGCTACATCGACACGTTCCGCAACCGGAAGAAGCGTTTCCGATATTGACGTGATTCTTGACGTCGGCTGCGGCATCAACAAACACCCCGGAGCAATTGGCCTGGATAACAACCCCGCCAGCCGCGCGGACGTGTTGGCCGATCTCGACCGCTTCCCGTATCCATTCGCGTCGAACAGCTTTCGAGAACTCCGCGCAATTCATGTCATTGAACATGTTACGGACGTTATTCGCACCATGGAGGAGTTTCATCGTCTGGTGCAACAAGGTGGGCGCGTTCATATCGAAACGCCGCACTACACGGATTACAGCTCCTTTTGCGACCCGACGCACAAGCATCACCTGAACAGCTTTAGCTTTCGTTACTTCGGCGACAAACATGGGGGCTTTGGCTATTACTCCAAAGCGCGATTTCGTGAGATTTCCGTACACGTCAAGCTACTAGCCTTGTGGCGATGGCTCGGCTTTCAGTTCCTGGTAAATACCTTTCCGCGGTTCCGCAAATTCTGGGAACACTATCTCTGTTTCGTAGTTCGCGGCAAGAGTATGGAGTTCGACTTTGAGCCTGTTTCGGGCTCTCGACCGGCTTCGTGATCGCATCCACCGTGCCCGGTGGGCGCCGGAACGAGCGTTGGCCGTGCGCGGTGAAGATCTCGCCATGCGATATCTTCAGAAGCAAAAGTACACGATCATCGAGCGGAATTATCGGCCCCGTAAGGAACGGCAGGAAGTGGACATCGTCGCGTGGGAAGGCGCCGTGCTCGCGTTTGTCGAAGTCAAGTCACGCAGCAGCGACGAAACGGGAACGCCGGACCGCGCCGTGAATACCGAGAAGCAACGTCACCTGATCCGGGCCGCGGAACACTTTACACGTCGAACCAAAATTCAGTTTGAAGCAGTTCGCTTCGATGTAGTCGCCGTATTGGATGGAAAGCCGCCGCAGATCGATTTGTATCGCGATGCGTTTCGCGCTACTGTTGGTTCGGCATCGCGTAGTACCCCTTACGCGCCTGCACCTTCAAATTCTTATCCGCCAACTTGAGTTCCGTTTTGTGAAAGCTGCCGTCTTTGCGGCCGTTCGCGGGAGTCCAGCCGATCGCGTATTGGGAACGCATCTCCTGCTGCAATTGCGAAAACGCATCGCTCAAGCTGTGACCCCGATCCACCTGAAACACACGACCGCCAGTCTCTTCCGACATCTTCCGTAGTGGCCCAAGCCCCGCGCCTCCTCCGAAACCAAACCCACCCCGCGTATACAAACCGGGATCCGTATAGTAAATGCCATAGATTACGGCATCGGCCTTTTGGGCATCCTCGATCGCTCTCTGAATCGTGAATGTGCTGCCCTGGTCGTCCCCATCGGTAATCAAGACAATTACCTTGCGTCCGACTTCCTTCGCCAAACGATCCGTAGCAGCCAAGGAGACGGCATCGTAGAGAACCGTGCCGCGCTGTTTGTTCATCGTCGGA
>CAXSIG010000327.1:5847-6489 GCA_964237255.1 uncultured Bryobacteraceae bacterium | reverse complement strand
AGGCACGCCGACCAGCTGAGAACCCCCACCGCGGAAGCGCAAAGCGCGGCACATACTGGCGAAAGCAGAGTCACGGTACTCGTTGCTAGGGCGAAAATCCATTTGGCTCCAATAATGCCGTCCGTGCGAATAATCATCATCGCGACGACGCAGGCTATAAGCCAGGGTGGTGAGAGGAACATCACTCCGCGCGTGATCTTCTCCATCTGCAGCGAGGGCTGGCCGACCGCATCATGGCGCACCCAGCGCGTCACACCAGCCGCGGCCGCCCAACCCAGGAGCAAAGCCAGGAGCAGACCGACGATAAGAACCACCCATGCCGGCGCGTTTAGGTACATAATGGCCAGAGCACTGCCGGCTATCGTCTCGACGCCGAGAAATGCCCATCGCCCGACCGAATATCCCTTGGCCTCACTGGTCTGGTCGTGCAATTCCGCCTCGATCACATTGTCAGCCTTTGCGCCGAACCATTGACAATAATAGCGCCAGAATTCCTGCTGGACGCCCTGATGAGCATGTTGCAGTTCCGGCAATTCCCGTGCGCACCACGCGGCGATTCGATCTCCGAGTGGTTGGCGTTTCTGTAGATCTACGGTGTGCTTGAGCTCCCTCTCGAATCCGCGCGCGGTTTTCCTGATTGAC
>CAXSIG010000327.1:5360-5837 GCA_964237255.1 uncultured Bryobacteraceae bacterium | reverse complement strand
TTCAGTTCCTTGTTCACGGTGCATCTCCTTTGTGTCGCCGCCGGTAAGTCACACCTTGCCGGGAGACACCCCAAGGTGTAGGGCCCCGAACACTGCCGGCAAACTCTCAAAATCCTAAACGTTCTGAATCATTCACGAATAGCTGGTTTCCCGGCGGCCGGGTGAGTCCTTCCTTACGTAACCGAGATCGAGGTTCGCGACAACTACCACCACCATACCCGGAAGGCGCGATTCTGCCCCGCATCAAATGGAATGCCGTCCCCTCGCTTTCGACGTGCTCGAATCAACTGCCAGCAGTGACTTGTCCTTTAGACTAGGCAATTCGAAATCTCCCGTGATATCGGAGCTATCCGGATGGCACGCTGCTGGCAGTCGAGAGATTTGTCAGACCGGGCAAATGCGTTATTGGAACCAGGACGATTTCCGGGGTGGCGAAAAACACCGGCGCATGGTGCAGGAAGCGATTGGCAGCGCACT
>CAXSIG010000327.1:4599-5350 GCA_964237255.1 uncultured Bryobacteraceae bacterium | reverse complement strand
GCTCGCACCGCGAAATAAGGAGCGACCGCGCTGAACGCTGGCGGCAGCAATGGATTTCGTGAACTAGATTCTGCAACTGGACAAGAAGGCGCCCCGCAAGCAACGCCACACAGTCCGCCGGATCTGGCAACGCATTCAGAGAGAGCTGACGGAGTGCCAGATCTGCGAACGGACCATCCGGAACTATGTGCATGACCAGAAGATTGCGATGGGCCTGATCGTTCTGTACTTTCATTCCGCATCATCAAAACTGACAACCTGGTAGGATTGCGGAATGGATTCGATACCGACTTCAGGTCCCACCTTCGTCGATCTCTTCTGTGGCGCGGGATTTGGTGCACGCGGCGCCGTAACCGGCGGTGGCATACCTCTTTTAGGTATCGACGCATGGGACTTAGCGATACAGACCTACGCAGTCAATTTTGCGGCCGCTAACGTTCTGAATTGCCGTATAGAGGATGTTGACCCTATGTCGCTGGCTTCCGTATACCAACCAGATGTTCTTTTAACATCACCGGAGTGTACAGCCCATTCGATTGCACGGGGCGCACGACCAGGAGCCGAAACAAGCAGGGAAACTGCAATTGGCATTGTTCCGTGGATCAAAAGTTTGAAGCCTAGGTGGGTCATAGTAGAAAACGTTAACAGGATGAGGAAGTGGAAGCGGCATGATGAACTGGTCACTTCTATCGAGAGCGAAGGCTACACGGTGAGCGATCTTCTCCTCAACTCGTCCGAGTTCGGTTCCGCT
>CAXSIG010000327.1:0-4589 GCA_964237255.1 uncultured Bryobacteraceae bacterium | reverse complement strand
ATGTTCCTGATCTGTGATCGTCTAGGGACGAGCGTATCGAAGATAGATCTCTTGAAGGGACGTAGGCCTCGGTCACGTCGAGCCGCAGACATAATCAGTCCCGACTTTGATTCCGGAGCCCCACTGCGCAGCGAGGGCCGCGCCAAAGCCACTTTGGATCGCGCAAATCGAGCCATTGAAGAAATTGGGATAGGCGTCCCTTTCTTAATCGTGTACTACGGTTCTGATTACGCGGGAGGCTGGCAGCGACTCGACGCTCCGTTGCGCACCGTGACGACCATTGATCGATTTGGGCTAGTAACTTGGCAGGGCAACGTCCCGTACCTTCGAATGTTGCAGCCTGAAGAACTTTCAAGAGCGATGTGTTCAAGCAAACGGCACTTGCTTCCATTTGGAAGCCGGAGGGAAAAGGTAAAACTGTGTGGGAACGGCGTCTCTTCAGAGGTTATGACTCATATCTTCTATTGGATCAGTGCAAAAACGCGATCTTCGGCCACCGAAAGTGAAGCCTGACCTCAGCTCGACAGATTTGGTTGTAGACCGTGTCTATGAAGGGGGCAGGAGGGGAAACTCCTCAGATGATCCCCTGCCTGCTCTTATCGGGGTAGACAACGGGGCAGGCTTTCGCCATCTTGGAGCTCGCCACTCAGTAGGGTCACTCAAACTCCTTGCTTTAAAGTCGAGTCTCGCAGATCCTCTTTGGCCAGACGCGCTTGATCGGAATACGGGACTTTTTGTTTATTACGGCGACAACCGACACGCCAAAGAACTGCATGACACTCCCCGGCAGGGAAATCTGATGCTTCGTAACCTCTTTGCGGAAGCACACAACGAGGGCCGCTCGAGTAGTCAGTTCCCACCCATATTGCTATTCGCGAACGCTGCTACGCACCGAGATGTCCGGTTCCTTGGTTTGGCAGTTCCAGGGGCGCTTGGGATGACAAGCGACGACGACTTAGTCGCAGTATGGCGAACTACAGCCGAGAGGACAAGGTTTCAGAATTACAAGGCAACATTCACTGTCCTCGACGTTCCAGTACTGCCTCGCGCTTGGATTAGGGATGCTCAGGAGGGAAGAGCAGCACAATCCGTACACGCTCCAAAACCTTGGCTTGAGTGGGTCAGAAGTCGTCGGTACAAACCGCTGATCTCGACACCGAGCATCTCGATCAGAACTCGACAGGAACAGACTCCTGGCGGATCCGGTCGCCATTTACTAAAACAACTCACCGAGGCCTTTCAGGATCAACCCACGTTGTTCGAAGCCTGCGCTGTGGAGATTGCACGCTTTTGGCTACCAGCGATTCATAGTGTGCAGATCACAAGACCTTGGCGAGACGGTGGTCGGGATGCAACTGGTCTCCTCCGACTGGGATCAGGAGCGGGGAGTATCGATGTAGAGTTCGCCTTGGAAGCCAAGCTTTACAAGCTTTCGAATGCCGTGGGCGTTCGCGAAGTGTCGCGTCTCATTTCGCGCTTACGTCATCGTCAGTTCGGAATATTAGTCACAACCTCGTACCTCCATGACCAAGCCTACAAAGAGGTTGTTTTGGATGGTCATCCAATCGTCATAATCAGTGCTGCAGACATCGCACAGATGCTAGCCACCACTTTTTCCGATCCCTTACAGCTCGGTGCATGGCTCTCAGGGCTCATCAAAGTGAGGAGCTAAATCATCCCAAAAAGAAGGTAGGTGCATCTACATATAGATTATGCCCGGCCTAGAAACGTACTCCGCATTGGCTGATATCAGCTGCATCAGGAGCGGTTCACGCATCCGATATAGCGCTTTCCATTGCTCACAGATCTGGCGTTGAACCGTCATACCAAACCTGTTATGTATCTGTAAGCAGAATATGACGTCCTTTTCCGCAAAATTAGGGCTCTTCCAAATCGCAGCGGTAGGCTTGTCCTTTTTTCCTATATCAGCTGGCACTTTGAAGCCAGAGAGGTACGGAATGGGGCCTTTCTTTTGCTGAGCAACATCACAAACAGCACCGATTCGGACAAGAATGGCCACGACCTTTTCTTGATCGCCGTCTCCGACTTTGAATTCCCCGAATAGACCTTTCACATCAACCCCGAAATTCGCTTGGACGTTCTCTTCGGACAAGTCAAACGGAAGGGTTACGACACTCCCCCAATCCGCCGGTCCGAACTTTTCGGGCCCAACCGGCGCCAAGTGGAGCATCCTATTTACCTCTGCCGCTTCGTTCTGCGTGGGGGTCTCCCATCCATCACCATGCTTGGTGAGGGCCCGCTTCCATACCTCTAAATCGTCGTCCGACCATCGGTTAGAAATCCTGTCAGCAAGAATGGGAACCAACGCTTGTACTAACGCAGTCCGGGGGTCTCTGCCAACATTATGTTTCCCAACTGCAGCGCACGCCAGCTTGCTAAGTACAGAGTCCAAAGCGGCCGGATAGGTCTGAGAGTTTCTTTGGGCATCCGGGATCAAGGTAAGCACTGACGCCAGTGTTGCCCCGGCCGCCACAAGAACATCGTGCTCCCACGCAAGAAGCGCAGAGAGCTGTGGAACTGTGTCAAGCAGCTCATCTATTTTCGCTCGCAGACCATCCGCGTTCTTGACCTCTCCGCTATCAACGTCGATATAGTCAGCTTTCGATAGAGCAAGCAATGCAACTGGTTTGACGTAGGTAAGCGCATCGTTAAGATACTGCTCTAGCTCTTTGCAAAGTTTTGGGTAAGCCGTCCACACCACAAGAAGGAAAGGCCCACTATCCTTCGCGATCCGGCTGTCAATGATCCCCGCAATAATACCGTAGTTCTGTCGTTCATCTGAAGTCTTCAGACTCGTCACTAGGTGCAGATCCACAAAAAGGCAACGAACGCCTGAGAAGACATTCGGCATCTCATCTTCGGGCCGGTAATGAATACCGTAGGACGATGTACCCGCTCTTTGGAGGGCCAATTGTATGGCTTCAAGATGGGTGGAATTGTCATCTATAGCAATGAATCTAGGGGCTGCGAACATCAGCCTGCAAGCCCCTTCCCAAACACAAGCGCTACGACAGCACCATCGAACTCGTCCGGGACGCCCGCTTCGTCCCCGTCGGGGAAAGTCAAGTAGCCAGAGTTGAGTTCCATAACTAGATTTGCGTAATAAAGTCCAAGTCCCATGCCGTCTGGCCTCCGGCTGAAAAAAGGACGGGTGAGAAGTTCAACCTCATCCGCAAATCCTGGGCCATTATCAGCAAGGATGATTGCCGGAAATCCAAAAAGGTCCGTTCTATATTCCATGTAGATACGTCTGCTCTTGGACTCGGAGTCAGGCCAACGCACATTTAGCCAGTAAATGGCATTATCAAGCAGGTTCCCCACTGCGCCGAGCACCAACCCCATAGCAAATGTAGCCTTCACATCAGGAACCATCTCTTCCAGGGAAGGGCAGACAAGTCGAATCTGATGATGCCGGAAACGGACCGCGTTGAGATCCCGGCTCCTTTTAAGGAGATACTTTAGGCTATTCTCCCTTTTTTCGCCCTTCCGCAGCAGCTCCGTAAAGCCGTCAAGCACACGCACCAGTTCGCGAGCCTGCCCTACGATGACATCCTTTGAAATGCCGCCTTCGATGGCATTGGAGAGGACGCGAACTCCGCGTTCTACCTCATGAAAAATAACAGCCAACCCCATGCCGGAGACGCCGGCTCTAAGCAGTGTCTCCCTCATCTCGTTATAATTGCTTTCTGCACGTTCGACTAGCGGGACGATCTCCGCTTCCAAGTTGTGTTTGGAAGCAACGAGTCGAAGTGCCTGCAGCGGCTCGTTTATGTTCCTGGTCTCCTGATCGACGCCCTTAGTCGTCAGTAGACGTATTCTGTCTTTATCGATTTTGCGTTCCGTCTGCAGAATGGATAGGCACCCAAGTACGATGCGCTTGAGCCGTTCAAATGATTCGTCTTCAACAAACCCTTCCCTATTTGTCTTCTCAACGAGGGACTTGCTCTCCGCTAAGGACAAGTCGATTGCGCCAACCGTTATGTTTCGACTGATGTTCCTTGTTGGAGTATTAACGCGTGCCAAGTCGAGGTTTAACCAATCGTCATCCGGCTCGCCGTAGTTGTACACACGAATGTCATCTCGGTAGATGCGGACTCCACCATTCTCATCCATGAAACCCTTCATCATTTGGGCATCACCGAGTTGTGACAAAACCGCACGATCCCGATCAAAAATGTAAAACTCACCCTTTACCGGGCCAATTCCAAGCGTCATTTCCTCGGGTGCAACGACGGCCTTTCGGGACTTCTCGGCCTTTGTTCCGCCGTCTTCCTGCCAGCGATCACGGTCCTTCGCCGGAGGCAACAGAAGCTTCTGCTTTTCTAATTTGGCTTCTCTTGGTTCCACCTTAATCCCATGCACGCCCCGAAAAGAGTACTTCCAATTTAGAGACCCCTTAAAAAAAGTAAATGAGAAATGCCAGGGTGCCCGGGCCAATAACGCATCTACGTCGGGCAGCTTCTCGACCCAGTCAGGATGATCAGGGACCTGCAACACGGTTCGAAAGGTGTCGGAAGCCTTTTGAAAAGGTGACGATATAGAGGTAATCTGGCGTAACAATCGCCGTA
>CAXSIG010000326.1:0-6497 GCA_964237255.1 uncultured Bryobacteraceae bacterium | reverse complement strand
ATGTCCCAGCTTTTGAGGATCGGTGGCAGACTATTCATATCCAGATATTCCGGGTTGATCAGGACCTTGCCGGGGGCGAGCGGCATGAAAGTTGTGTCGATGTGGATAGCCTCCGGGCAACGCGATTTAATTGTGTGGACGCGGTATTTATCGCCTAAATGACGCTGTAACCACGCAATGCCAAAACGATTCGTGACATGACTGATCTGGCCGAAAATATCCCGCCCGCAACGCACGAAATCCGCCGCGTCGAAAACCGGCTCAAACTCAGTCACCACAAACCGCATCGGCTCATCCGGGCCGGGCACGCTGTAATCCTTGTCGTAAAGCGCATCCAGCAACTGCGGCTTCGGCGCCGCTGTCCATCTGGCGCCGGCCTCGAAGTATTCCTTGAAAAGTGACCTATATGCCCATGCTTCGAAATATCGCGACCGGTCGGCCATCGGTGTTTCCAAGATTTCGTTACCGATGACAAGGAACGGATCGCGCGGATCAGCGGCCCAAAACCCGCTCGAACCCCGCCACTCCGGCGTCTCGAAGGGCGCCGCGAAATTGCCAGTATCCAGCCGCCGCACGCGCACGCCTTCCGCTTCCAGGATATGTACAAATTCCGCAAGATCGCGCCGCGCCGGTTCGACCATCGCGGGCGGGTAGGGCGAGCCGCTGCCGATATGTTTTTCGGCGGCCTCCCATTCTCCGGGCGGCGCCGTCGCCACGTTGATCGTATTCCAGGCGGGAAACATGGCACGGTCTAACGAGCCGATGATAACTTCTTCGAGCGGGTTCCATTCGTTATGAGAATTTACCGGGCAATCGACCGGCGTTGGGTACTCCTCTGGCATAAGTACGGGGATGTTACTCAATGAAATGCTTCACCCAGTAGTTGGGTTCTTCATACCGTCCACGATTGCGTTCGCAATCAATCCAGACCGGCTGAAGGGCCTCCGGCACGATATATAAACCGCTTTCCGGAAATGCCATGCCGGTCCACTCCTCCCAGTCTTTCACGCTTCCTTCGATTGTCTCCGCCCTGGGCGCAACACCCAGCCCCTCGGCCTTTAAGTGCTCATGCACGCGCAACCACGGATCGAAGCAGGCGCCGTCCGGCCGTCTCCATTTGACGTAACGCCCCATGGGAGTCAGCGGATAACGGCTTTTCCAGGTCGGCCGTACCGGCGCGATCACGGAGGTACAGGCATGCCGCTGGGCCAGAGACTTCATCTCTTCCAACACCATCCGGCTCAGGTTCTGTCCATGATGGGAGGGAGCGACCATACCCGCCAGCGCGGCGAAAGTATTAGGTGCCTGTTGATTAACGGAAGCCTGCTGCGCCCGCAGAACGATCTCCTCGATGGTCGCCGGAAGCGACGACGGGTTGCCATCCCAAAAAAGGGGGACCGTGTGTCCGGCGGCGATAAGACGGTCGGACGAATCGCACCATAGCAACTGATATGGGGCAAATATGTCGAACAACGAATCCCATCCCTGAATAGGGCTGTTTAACAGGAACCGCGGCCAGGATTGACTGGACAACTGCTCGACGGCGGCTAACAGATCAGGCCTCTGAGCTAACGTGTAGAGCCCGTAGTTCATGGTTCGTGTCCTTGTATAACACCCGCTCGCGCACCGCCGCCAGAGCCGCTAAGGCGCGGTCAATCTCTTCCTCAGTGTTTGCCGCCGTGATCGAGAAACGGAGTAGCCCCTTGTCCTTAGGCACAATCGGATAAAGCGCGGGCGTAATCAGAACGCCGTATTCCCATACCACCCTGCATGCCTCGACTACATCACCGGTCTTGCCGATCATCACACAAACGATCGGAAAGTAGTTATCGTTGATAACTTCAAAGCCCAGTGCTTTGGCGCCTGTTATGAGGCGATGCGTCAGGCGATAAATCTGCGCCCGCCAAGGTTCGCCTTCGCGTCGATTCAATTGAATACCCGCCAGCGCGCTCGCCAGGCTCGCGGTAGGCGCCGGACCTGAAAAAATAAATGTAGATGCCGACCGGAATTTGTTTTTCATCCTTTCGTCCGTACAGGTGATAAACGCGCAAAACGAAGAGTACGACTTGGACAGTCCCGCGACATACACCAGACGGTCGGTCTGGTAGTTCAGCCCGAAGTGATTGACTACTCCGTTGCCTTTGCATCCGTACGGTATGGCCGCCGAAGGGTTTTCCCCGATGACGCCCATTCCGTGCGCGTCGTCCATATAGACCGTGGCATTGTATATCTTCGCGAGCCGCGCAAACTCCGGCAGGGGCGGATACGCGCCAGACATTGAATAGACGCCATCTATGGCGATGATTTTGGTGCGTTCCGGCGGATATTGGGAGAGGCGTTGTTCCAGATCGCGCGGGTCGTTGTGCTTAAAGACGACTACTTCCGCTCCTTCGGTTTGGGCCAGGCGGCATCCTTCGTCAATCGAACGATGCGCGGAGATGTCTTTGAAGATTACGCCGTCGTTTCCGGCCAGAACGGGAATGACGCCCGCGTGCAGCAGTGTCACCGCCGGAAAGACCAGTGTCGAATAGACGCCCATCGAATCGGCCAGGGCTTGCTCCAGCTCTTCATAAATTCCCGGAGAAGCCACGGCGCGCGTCCAACTCGGGTGCACACCCCATTTCCGAATCGCGGGCATGATCGCATCCATCACTTCGGGGTGCAAATCCAGACCCAGGTAATTGCAGGAGGCGAAGTCGAAGACCCAACGATTGTCTACCTTGACTTTCCGCCCTTCCTGCGCCGTCACCACCGCATGGATTTGCGGGATGGCTGTGGCGGCGGAGTGAAAATCTTCCGCCGCGTGAGCATTTCCGTTCACCCGGGCGTGCGGCGCCGCGGGTATCACGGGAGTCGTCGCGGGAGTCGTCCTGGTTTTGTCCAGCAGAAAGCGAGCCAGACCGGAGGCCGTGCTGTGCGTCTGCACCACATATTCCAGCGGCACTCGCACCTTAAGGTCGCGCTCGAAAGTGCTTCTGAGATCGGCGCTCATCAGCGAATCGAGCCCCAACTCTTTGAACGAGTGTTCGTGCGGGAGCGCTTCGTCCGGGCGGAGCTCCAACACGCGGCGAACTTGTTTCTGAACGTACTCTTCGAGAAGGACTTTCCTCTCAGGTTCGTTTGCCCGCGCGAGTTGCTCCAGCAGGTTGACCTCTGGCGCGCGCCCGATTCCGTGCGTTTCCGCTACCGATGGCCGCAGCAGTGCCTCGCGCGTCGTGCGGCGGAAAGAGAGACCTTCCAGTCGCGCAATCAGTCCGTGCTCATCCAGCAATACAATGTCAGCCCTGATGAGCGCCGCACTTTCAGCGCCCGTGCGGGCGTACGCCCACACGTCGCCGATGACGGAACGGAAAAGGCGGAGCCGATCCAGGCTGACCGTTAGATACGTTTCGTTATTCTGGCTCGGTGTTGTGGCAAAAGCCGCCTGCGCCACCTGAATGCCGCCCTCGAGCAACAACGGATGCAGGGCGAACCCTTCGGCCTCGGCGTGCAGCGCCGCAGGCAAATGCACGATGCCGATCGCCTCCCCGGTCCCGCGCCACAGCTTGGTTAGGACTTGGTAATGCAGGCTACCGTTACTACTGTCCTGGTCCTCCCGATACGTCAGATGCCAGTCACCGGCCTGCGCGTAATACGTCTCGATCGCGACTTCTTCGGAACAATGTTGCCGCAGCGCCGCTAAACCAATTCCGTCCCCGGACAGGTTTGGCAGTGGTTCAGGATCCATCGCCGCAGCCGAACGCAAACGCCCGGACGCATGCAAGGTCCGGACCGGCGCGCCCGCTGCATCCTTCGAGACGCTCAGCGTTTCACAGAACATGGCGTCGGCTTCTTCGGAAGTCAGCACAAGCTGCATCCTCCGCGATACAGCCGGCTCTTCCGGTAAAAAGAGCGGCTGTTGCAGCGTGACATTTTCGAGACAGAGCTGTGGAGAATTAAAAATATCTCGGCCGGCCGTTAGCGCGATTTCAAAGTAAACGCCAGCGGACAGTAACGCCCGCCCAAAGATGCGATGGTGTTTGAAATACGGGAACTGCGACGGGCTCAGGTCGAAGCCGAAACGCATTGCCGGATCGTTTGCGATTGCGGGTTCCTGTTTCGACCGCGGCTGCGCTGATCGAGTGTGCCGCCGCGAGTTGCCGCTTTGTGTACCGGTAGCCGCCAGCCAGTATCTTTGCCGTTGAAAGGGATAAGTCGGCAAAACCAAACGGCGGCGATTTTCACGCGTAACTGCCTCAGCCACGGAAAACCCGCGTACATACAATTCGGCCAGACTTTGCAACATGGTGCGCCGGTCCGAAACATCGGGGCGCAAGCTGGGCAACAAGCTCTGGTTTGTTACGTTCTCTTCGTCGATGCGAGAAAGATGATTACTTACGGCGCCTAGCAAAACGGGCCTGGGACCTATTTCGATAAAAACCCGAACGCCCTGCCTGGATAACACTTCGATACCCTCGCCAAAAGGTACTGTGTCGCGCAGATGGCGGCTCCAGTAGGCTGCTGTCGTAATACGATCGTCGGCGATTGCGGCGAGGTTATTGGAAACGAGAGGAATCTGCGGCCGCGCGAAAGCGGTCCGGCCCAGGGCCGCCATAAATTCAGCCGTGATGGGTTCCTCCAAAGGCGAATGCAAACCGCCGGTCGCCGTCGTGCCCATCAGGTGCCCCCGCCTGGCAACGAGCGTCAACCCGTCTTCCAGACTGAAGACACCGGCGATGCAGGCCGCCGTATATTCGCCCAGACTGTGCCCTATGACGATATCCGCCTGGATACCCCACGACTGCCACAATCTCGCCAGCGCGTATTCAATCGCAAAAAGAGCCGACTGCGTATACCGCATCTCATTGATGGGCGAGACAGTTCCCGGCGAAGGAAACAACACCTCCAGCAAAGGCGTGTCCAGGACAGGGCGCAGAATCTCATCGCAACGGATGAGGAGTTTGCGAAAGAGCGGCTGGGTTTCAAACAGTTCGCGGCCCATGTCCACGTACTCTGCTCCTTCGCCCGTGAATAAAAACGCTACTTTCGGCTTTTGCGGCGAGGGAGCGATACCGCTAGCCAGGCCGGACACCTGTTTCTCGAGAAGGAAATCCTGCAACTGCGTTTGTAATTCGCTTGCCGACTCGGCTACAGCGGCCAAGCGATACTCGAAATGGGCGCGGCCCGCGGTAGCCGTATAACTAACGTCGGCTAGAGACACGTCGGGATTGCCCGCGAGATACGCGGCATGACTTTCGGCCAGCAAACGCAAACTTTGCGCACTTCGCGCGCTCAGGGGAACCAGTTGAGAAGACGAGGATTCGTTCGGCTGAACTTGCTCCGCTTTTTCGTCGGGCGGCGCTTCTTCCAAAATGAGGTGAGCATTGGTGCCGCTGAATCCAAACGAACTCACCCCAGCGCGGCGTGTCCGCCCGTTCTCCGTCTGCCAGCGTTGACCCGTCAACGGGATCACCGCCTCCAGGCCCGCCAGTTTGGGATTCAGCTGCCTAAAATGAAGGTGAGCGGGAATGTAGCGATGCCGCAGGGCTAAAACCGTTTTGATCACGCCAGCAATGCCCGCCGCCGCTTCCAAATGCCCGATATTGGATTTCACCGAACCCAACAGCCACGGTGTCCGCCGTCCCTGTCCATAAACCGCTTGCAAAGCGCGACCCTCAATCGGATCCCCGACAGGCGTGCCGGAACCGTGGGCTTCGATGTAGGATATGTCGTCAGGGCGCAGGCACGCCGCTGCCAAGGCCTTGCGAATCACTGCTTCTTGCGACGATCCAGTGGGAGTGGTTAGACCCTGACTGGCCCCATCCTGATTGATCGCGCTACCGCGTACAACGGCCCAGATGTTGTCGCCATCGCGCCGCGCCACAGAAAGCCGCTTCAGCACCGCCACCCCACAACCTTCCCCGCGTACATACCCGTTTGCCGACGCATCGAAACCCGTGCTGCGTCCGTCCGGCGAAAGCATCCCGGCCCGTGCAAAGGCCAGCGTTAAATCCGGGCCGAGAATCAGATTGACCCCGGAGGCGAGCGCCATCTGACATTCTCCGTTCTGCAAACTCTGGCAGGCGAGATGAAGCGCGACCAGCGAACTGGAACTTGCGGTGTCAACCGAAATCGCCGGACCGTGCAGCCCGAGGAAATACGACAAGCGTCCCGAGGCAGTAGCCGCGGATGTCCCCGTGCTGCCGTATAAATGCGGAGCGTCGTTTTGCTTAACCTGCAGCACTTGGTAATCGTTGGAAAAAATGCCCGCGAACACACCCGTATCCGACCCGCGCAGCGAAACCGGGTCGATTCCCGCCTGCTCCAGCGCTTCCCAGCTGGTTTCGAGCAGTAACCGCTGCTGCGGGTCGAGCGCGATCGCTTCTTTGGGAGAAATCTGAAAGAAAGACGCGTCGAACTGGTCCACCTGCTCCAGCAATGCGGCGTAAGGCGGAATCTCGGGATCGTCGGGCCACGTCCACTTTCGACTTGTCCTGGCAGCCTCACCGATTGCCCCT
>CAXSIG010000325.1:0-6498 GCA_964237255.1 uncultured Bryobacteraceae bacterium | reverse complement strand
CTTCCGTTGAACAGTGGAGTGCGTGTACTCGTCTGTTGCGACTTTCAGCGAGTGCCCGCGATACTGGCCGCCACCATCTTTCCAAACTTATAACGAGCTGGGTGGCGGGCGACAGGGGGTAACGGTATTGGCTTCGCAGATATCAGATTGCGCGAAGTTTTGCGACAGCATATACTTACCGCACATCGCCGATTAGAGGTCTTTCATGAATATTCTCCGTCAGGTTTCAATCGAATCCAAAACTTCCGGTTGTTCTCAAAAGGGACCATTGCTCGCGCTTTCCGGGCTTGTTGCTCTTGCCTTGCTCCCTACCACTCCCATGGCGGCACAGGTGGCTACCTCAACCATAGCGGGCGTGGTGAGTGATAGCGCAGGCGCCGTAGTTCCCTCTGCGCGTATCGTGGCCATTCTCTTAGCCACAAGTCAACAGCGGGAAGCTGCTGCCAACGGTTCCGGCGAGTACGTTATCCCGCAATTAGCTCCCGGCAGCTATAAGCTGACGATCAGCATCAGTGGATTCCAGACCGCTGTAGTACCCAACGTGACTTTAGAGATCGCGGAGCGCGCAGTGGTTAATGTCACGCTGCAAGTCGGCCAGATTACCGAACAGGTTACCGTCACCGGCGCATCGGCGGAAATTCTGGAAGCCGAAACGGCGTCGTTGGGCCAAGTAATCACGCGTAGGGCGGTCAACGATCTTCCGTTAAACGGACGCAATTACCTTACGTTGGGTTCGCTCTCCCCCGGCGTGATTCCACAACTTCCCGCAGCCAGCGGTTCTGCAAGCTTTGTCGCTTCCACTACGGGTCGTTCCGATCGAAGTCTTTTGGTCGGCGGCCAACGCGAGAGTTCCACTAGCTATCTCTATGACGGCGTGGAAATGCGCAACCCGCGTGTTGGGGACAGCTCGATAACTCCGTCTCTTGATGCGGTACAGGAATTCAAGATTCAGAGAAACTTTTTTCAGGCTGAGTTCGGCTTTTCGCCTGGCATCATCAATGTTGCTAGCCGGGGCGGCGGCAACCAATTTCATGGCTCGCTATTTGAATTCCTCCGGAACGATGCCATGGACGCTCGAAACTTCTTCTCATCCATCGTCGAACCGTTTAAGCGTAACCAGTTTGGTGGCTCTCTTGGAGGAGTTGTGAAGAAAGATAAAGTGTTCTTCTTCGGCAACTACGAAGGTTTCCGCCAGAGACTAGGTGTAATCCAGCGCGGCACCTTTCCTACGCAGACTCTGCTGAGCGGAAACTTTTCCGGCCTACCTACCATTTACGACCCGCTAACTTTCGATGCGGCGACCAACACGCGCATGGCTTTCCCCGGAAACCAAATTCCCGCAAGCCGGATTAATGCAATTTCAAAGAACTTCTTCCCGTACATCCCTGTGACGAATACGCCGGGGTCCAACAACGTACAGGGGACGCCGGTGCAGCGGCTGGACGATGACCAGTACAATTTTCGCGGCGATTGGCTGATTAGCAACAAACATTCTCTTTTTGGACGATTCACCCGGCAGAACGCCCCCCTTACGCCGGCAGCTCTTGCGCCCTTTGCGGGTACGCTGGTTGCGGCAAAAGGCATCTCAGTAGTAGCGCAGTTGACTTCGTCTCTTACACCATCCGTCGTGAATGTTTCCCGCGCTTCCTACACGTATATGGAGCTTTTCGGCCAACAAGTGCCCGTCAGCACGAACATTGCGCAAGCTATCGGCATAACCGGCGTATCGACGTCGGCAATTAACTGGGGCGTTCCGAACGTCGCCTGGCAGGGATTCAGCGGCATTGGAAGCAATGGCCTTACGCAAGGCAACCGGCTAAACAATTATTTCCTGGGAAACGACCTTACTTGGATCCGCGGCGCTCACACCATCAAGTCCGGGTATTCCATCCAACAATCCCGCCTGCTTCTCGATAGCGACAATGGCCCGCGCGGCAGCTTCACCTTCAATGCGAGTTTTACCGCCGCGCTCGATCCCACATCTGGAAATCCATTGGCGAATACCGGCTCCGGTGTAGCAGACTTCCTGCTGGGCTATCCCACCAACATGAGCGGCGCTGTGGGCGCATCGTTAACCCATTTCACCTACTTCAGTCACAATCTCTACGTCCAGGACGACTGGCGCGTCACCAAGGAACTGACGCTCAACTATGGCTTGCGCTGGGAATATCAAGGTCCGCCTACGCCCATTCACTAGGAGTTGAATCACGTTTATGGCTTTGACTTCACCACAGGCAAGCAGCTCTTCCCAACGTTAGGTCAGGTTCGCGACTCGATTATCAGGCCGGATTATAAGAACTTTGCGCCTCGTCTTGGTTTTGCTTACAACCCAAAAGCCCTACCATCCTGGGTTTTCCGGGGCGGAGCGGGCATTTATTACGACCAGACGCAAGTGAATGAGACCCAATTCATCACAAACGGTCCACCGATCTTTACGCAACAAAATATCAATGTCACTGGTCGTGGACTACCGGTTTACCAGTTCGGAGTGAACACCCTTCCCGTTGTGACAATTCCTCCGGTGGATGCGAATTACGTTACGCCACTGGGAACCAATCTGTTCGTTGAGGAAGCCACAGGGAACAAACCTCGCGTTTACATGTGGACCGCTTCCGTGCAGAAATCGCTGTTTAAGGGTTGGCTCCTGGAAGCCGCATACGTGGGGTCACACGGAAGGCGGCTGTCCAAACGCTACAACGCGTATGCGAACGTCACCCCCGGTGTTCTGTACTCCGTGACTCCCGGAGTCGCAACCCGCTATCCCCAATTGAACCAGATGCTTTACTCTTCTCAATCGGGTTGGTCGGATTTTAACGCCTTGAATCTCAAGCTGGAGCGCCGCTTTGCCAATGGCTTACAAATCCTAATGGCAGAAACATACGGAAAGTCGATCGACAATGATTCCGCCGGGTCATATGGCAGCCCGAATTTGAATCCGGCGAATTTTCAGTTGGATAAAGGCCCATCAGATTTCGATGTCCGACATCGATTCGTCACCAGCATAGTCTATGAACTGCCTTTTGGAAGAGGGAAACATTACCTCGGCAATTCGGGAAAAGCGCTCGATTTCATCGTCGGCGGATGGCAACTCAACACGATCGGTTTCTGGCAAACAGGAAATCAGAGAAGCGTCACCTCCACGAATCTTACCGGCATCTCGTACGTCACGCAGCGAGCCGACGCGACAGGGATCGCACCAGGCGCTAAGTACGGCAATATCCAGCCCGGAGAAGACTTCAGCGGTGCGAACACTTCACGCTACTGGTTCAACCCACTCGCATTCAGCGCTACCCTGCCGCTCAAATTTGGAACTTCGGGACGGGATATCATTACTGCGCCGTCGTGGACAAACTTTGACATCTCCGCATTCAAGAATTTCCGAATTACGGAGAACACAACGCTGCAATTCCGAGCGGAGGCCTTCAACGCATTTAACTATGTGAAGTTTTTCCCGCCGGATATGAGCGTGGTAAGCCCTACTTTCGCAACACTACAAAGTGCCGACCGACCACGCGTAATGCAACTTGCACTTCGACTTTCCTTCTGATTGCTCGTTCGTATCCATCAGAACGAGAATCGGGCGGTAATCTGAATCTGTCGCGGCGTCCAGTAAGACGTCTGGAGCGACTCGATACCATCGCTGGTATTCGGATTTACGCGGCCCTGGATATTGAATGCGTTGAAAGCATCCAGATTGAACCGCAGCCGCCGCTTCTCACCTAACACGAATTCCTTATAAAGCGAGATGTCCGCGGTATAGTTCTTCGGCCCTTGCACAATCGTCTGTGAGAAAGGATTGGCGCCTAGCGGTCCCGGCGAGTAGCCGGTGACAACCTGCGTACCATTCTTCAGATTCACAGTGACATTGTTGTTTCCGAAATTCGCTGCCCCTGGCGTATTGTTGATCGGCGCCAGATAGGGAACATAGTTGGCCGGAACACCTTGAATGCCGTTAGGCGTGTTAATTAAATTTGGCGCGATGTAGCCGTTGTACCAAAGATAAGCCGGACGGCACACGCCGCTGCGGCAATCGGTAACGGGTACGGAACTTCCGTAATTTTGAAACTGGCTGCTGGCGCCCCAGTTCGACGATGCTACCTGAAACGATTGCGAAACTACCTGACCTACAAACGCAGCCTGATAACCGCCCAGCAATGCGTTCACGAATTTGTTCGAATGCCCGAGGAACCGTTTGCCTGTTCCAACTGGCAGGTCGTAGATGCCGTTGAAAGTGATGTGGTGGACGGGAATCGCGGTGTCCAGCTTGTAATTCTCGTAGCGGTTCAACGCCTCGCTCGGATGAAGAATAGTTCCGGTATCCAGGCCAGCCGGTAAGACACCCGGTGCGAAATTCTGCGCGGGATAAAGGATATTGTCACGGAATGTATTTCCGCCCAAGCGAAAGGCACGGGAATACACGTAGAAAATCTGGTAGCCTAAGCCGTTTTTGAAGGGCTTCTGATAGTTCAACTGAAGAGCGCTGTCGTTCGAGAAACCCCATTTGGTCGAGACGACATTACCACCCCATGTGGTGTTATCGTACGGGCGAGTCGCCACGGACGCATATGTTCCGGTTGGTGGAATGGTACCCGTCGCAGTTTCGTACACGTAAGTGGAAGGCGCGTTATTGTACGAATAGTTTTGATCGAGATTGTAGCCGTGAGTGAAAACGTAGCTGATACGGAACAGCGAGCCATCGTGAAACGGCTGTTCAACCGTCAAGTTGGCCTCGCGGACGTGAGCAGGTGGATAATCGGCAGTGAGCGATTCGCCGATACCAATACCTGGCAGCAAAGCGGTAGTCGAGGTGGTATTGACGACATTAGCGCTGTTCAATCCGGCGACCACCGGTTGTGGCGCCCGAAGCAGATAATTCGGTAGACCATCGGGCGATTGTGCCGCGCTCGTGTAGCTTTGCGAATATCCCGCGGTAAATGGATAATTCGCGGTCAAATACCTGACCGAGTTACGGATAGGTACCGGATACACGTACTCACCATAGCCGCCCCGGATCACCAAACCTTTCGGACCAAATCCAGGTGTATATGCAAAGCCAAAACGGGGGAGGAAATTCGCCATGCTGTTATTGAAACCCGACGACGGGATCCCGCCCTGTTGCGGTGTTTCGAATTTCACTCCCAGATTTTGCAGATTTGTGACGATCGCTTGCGTGGTGTATCCGTTCGCGATGAATTCAGAAATCGGCTTTGGAAGAACCAGGGCGTCGTTCTTCAGATCGAACGTTACGAAGTTGTTGTTATTGGCTTTGGGCGCGGGGTGCATTTCCCAACGAAGGCCAACGTTGACGGTGAGATGATCGCTAACGCGGTAATTGTCTTGAACGTAAAAGTCGTATTCCCGTAAATAACCCTGGTTAAAGGGAGCGTTTTTGTTTTGAGAATAGCTGCTGGCCGCCCCAAGGAAGAAGTCGGCATCCTGGTAGCCTGTGTTTGCTTTGGCTCCGTAATTCGCGCCGGTGGTGGGGTCGTAAATAGCGGTTGCCAAGTTCGTGAAAGCGACTGTATCGGGCGAACGGTCCGAAAGATAGGCGTAACGTTCATGCCGGATGCGGCCGCCAAACGCGATCTGATGCCTGCCTTTAATTTTGTTTACGTTTTCATCGAGCGTTGCCAACATCTGGCTGGCTCCGTAATACCACTGGGAACCGCCGTAAGGCATGATCAGGTTCGCGCCGACTGCCGGAAAACCGATCGAGCCGAAGTTATTGGGCAATCCAAGCTTTTGTTCGTAATTGTCGAGCGAGACTTGGTTGCCTTGCACGTACATGCGCTGCCACTGCTGACTAATGATCGTCTCGGAGAATAGCGTCGGCGAGAAGACATGCGAATAGCCAATGGCATGGCTGATGGTCTGAATCGGAATCGCTTGGTAGCCCGTGGCGCCTGCGGGGAGACCGCCGCCTTCTACATTGGCCGGTGAATTTGCGGGATAGTTGCGCAAAGCCTGCTGTTGCTGGTCAATGTCCGTAAATCGCCCATACACGCGATTGCTTTCATTGAACACGTGATCCAGTCGGAACGTAATGTTGGGAACCGTCTGAGTCGTAGGATTTATCGCGTTGAAATTTGAACTAACGAGAGGGTTATCGGCCGTTTGTGGGAGCGGTGTAGCGGCGTACAGCGTCTTCGCCAGAGGACTGATCCGGCTGATGGGAATCTGGTTGCCTGGAAACGGCGTGCGAGCGTAATTGTTGGCAGCCGATTGCGTCGTACTCGGATCATAGAGCGTTTGCATGATTCCCGAGCTGTTAATCAATCCGCCGAAATCGCCGTTCCTCATCGCGACAGTGGGAACCGCAACCAACTCGTTTGCGTTTTGACGCAATGAGAACCGCTCATAGGCGAAAAAGAAGAACGACTTATTCTTGCCGTCGTAAAGTTTAGGAATCGAAATCGGACCGCCTACCGAACCGCCAAATTCATTGCGAACCAAATGAGGCGCAGCGAAATTGGCAGGATTCTGGCGAGCCTTTGCAAT